>CANBTK010000222.1 GCA_947372365.1 Flavipsychrobacter stenotrophus
AGCAACCCATAGCCTAATGCCACTAACGGAAAGCCAAAAATAGTAGCGGCGTGCGACTGCTCGTCATAACAAACATAGTAAGCGCCCGCTAAAACAACCAGGCTGGCAACAATAAGCAGGTTGCCCATACCCGAAAGCCGCCGCCATAAATTGGGCAGGTACTGATAACACCCCGCTATAGCTACGCCAGCTAACAAACCATCTAAGCGGTTGTAAGTAGGGTAATAAATATGCTCATACCACAAAAAGCCTTCATCCCCGGTGCCCATTGCCGGCACCACAAAATGAGCCCAGTTATACCCCCGCACCACGAAGCCGAATAGGAACAATGCGGCCAAGAAAAAGCCTCCTGTTTTTACCAGGCGCAGGGCTTGCAACAAAATAAGCACCAGAGGAAGCAAAAGGTAAAAATGCTCTTCTACGCACAGTGACCAGGCGTGGGAGAAAGTGCCGGAAACCCTTAAATCCAAACCGAAATTCTGTGTAAAAGACAAGTACCTCCATGCCGGCAGCAAATGCTCCCTTTCATGAAAAAAGGGCCAACAGAAATAAACAGCCAGGACAGCCCAAAAGGCGGGCATAATCCTGAATAGCCGCTTAAGGAAGAAAGCCCTGAAAGAAATGTTCGTCCCTGCCTTTAGTTGTTCAAAAAGCTGGGACGATATCAGGAACCCGCTCAGTACAAAAAAGAGGTCAACGCCTGTCCAGCCAAATTTGGCAACCTCAGGCACCCAATCCGGGTGGGCAAAAAAGGGCAATTGATAATGAAAAAGGAAAACCAATATAATAGCCAGTGCCCGTAGATGGTCAAGCCCATAAAACCTGGCGGGAGTGGGCGGGGCGGTTGCCGCCGTTGGTTGCAACATAAAAATTGTACTTGTAAACCAAATATAGCCGAAACCAAAGAAACAAAACAAAGAAATTCCGGGGGTTTCCCGGAATTTCCAACCTGCCGGAGCTATGCTTCCGGGCTATCTATCATTTTGGGCTAATAAAAACAAGGCCTACTTGTGTACCTCTATCGCCTGATTCACTTTCCAGTTATTTTCCAGGTACTCAGCCTCGCTTTCGTTGCGCGGGTAAACACCCATTACAATATTGCCCTTCTTAACGCCCGACTCATATAACTTCGCAGTCTCATCTGTCATGCCAGCACCTACGAGTGCACCTAATATGCCGCCGGTTATCACACCCGCACCGGCACCCGCCAGTGCAGCAGCTATAGGCCCCGCGATGATAAGGCCTAACCCGGGTACGAAAAGGCTGGTACCTACCGCAACCGTAATAGCTACAATAGCACCTACTGTGCCGCCAATAATAGAACCGGCACCTGCGCCCGTACCCACTTTGCTGCCAAATTCATCTCCCAGAATCGCATCAGAAAAATATTTCTTGCGCGTTTCATCAGACATTATCAGGTTGATCTCGGTATTGGTATAGCCGTGTTCGTGCAAAGTGTTGTATGCCTTTTCTGCGCTCTCCCTATCGGCGAACATCCCCGTTAACATAGTTCTGCTGGCTGCTTTCTTTTCTGCCTTAATAGCTTCGTTGGTTTCCATGGCTGGTTATTTTTATGTGAGTGGTATCTTCACCCTGCAAAGGTGCTTCAGCCGGTACGCACACCCGTTATACCTTTTCATGAAAACTTTATACGATTACCACAACATAAGCCAATACGGCCTCTCGCAAGGACTGGCACTCCGCAATAATTTTTGCAGGGGGCAGCAGCGAAATAGCAGGCTTATTTATTAATTGGCTTTTCTTCCAGGATATTGTAAACTGCCTGCCCTGGCAAAACACGGTATACAGGTATATTTATGGCAAACTTATCGCAGAGTTCTTTAATTGCTGCATCTATTTCGTTCGGGTTATAACGTGATGAGAAATGCCCCAGGATTAACTTTCCAATATTCAACTGGCTCACCATTTCCATTACTTCATGCAAACGGCTGTGTTTGTTTACCCGCTCCAGGCCGCTCAGCTTTTCATCGAGGAATGTGGCTTCATGAATCAACACCTCACAGTTATCCCAACGGCTATAATCTTAAACCGGGGTATCACCTGAATAACCAAGCAGCGTGGTCCGTATTTCTGTATTGATAAAGTCCTGGCCGTGCTGCTCCGTTAGTTGCCGGAGTTCTGTGCCACTTAGCCCTATAAATTCCGGCTTCAGCTTTTTGCGCACCTGTACCAGTTTGTACCCACAGCTTTTAAAAATACCCTCAGCCGAAGGTACATGGCCATTCTTTATTGCCTTAACCAATATGTCGTTACGCAGCCATACTTCCTCGCCCGGCACTAATGGCAGCCACTTTGTCCCGGCCACATGTGGATCGAACCGGTTTGAAAAATCTTCAAGGGCAGGAAACGAGCCGCAGTTTGCCGGATAGTAAATGAGGGGCAGCCCCGGACGGGCATTCAACTGGTTAAACTGTAACAGGCCGGTTAGGTGGTCCCTGTCGGCATGCGAAATAAAGGCATGGCTTACTTTACGGCTTTTCTGCATCAGCGACGCCATAAGGCCGTCGCCTGCATCGAACAACAACCCGAATTCTTCTACAAAATACCAGGTGGAAAACAATGCCGTAGAATACCCCGTTATGGAAAGCTGCATAGAATAAGTGTGAGCCACAAAGATAATGATATACACACTATAGCCACTGCAACATGGGCTTACCTGCCGCTGCCAGCCCTAATGTTGCGGGCCAGCGGTTTGCGTGGCGCAATACGGGCGGCCAGGCTCGGTACCCTTACAATATGCAGCCAGTTCAGCAAAAGTATAGCGTAATAAATGGGGTCTACTTCGTGCCACCTGTCACCGAAATTGATAGACGACGGCCTTTTGTGGTGGTTATTGTGGTACGACTCGCCCAGCATCAGTACATCTACCACCAGCAGGTTCCTCGATGTATTTTTCACCTCAAAGTTCCTGTACCCCACTTTGTGCGCGAACCAGTTAATAATGGCACCATGAAAGGCGCCCATAGCCAGTATAACAGGCAGCAGCAGGTACTGCCAGGGCGAGGTAGTAAAAATAGCAAAGAGGGCAATATAGCCACCAGCCCACAACAGCCTTGACAAAGTCGAATTTGCCCAGCGGTCAAACGCTGGCCACTCCGGCAGGTTTTTCAAAAAAGCTTCCTCTACAACAGCCGTCCCCCTTACAATACTAATGTATATTTTACGGGTGCGCAGCATCATTGAAAACATATTGGGCGAGAACTTAGGTGAATGCGGGTCCATTTCCGTATCGGTATAGGCATGGTGCTGCCTGTGCATAATGGCATATGCCCTTGGGCTCATGTAGTGCGAACCTTGCGTTATATAGGTGAAAATAAAAAAGAAGCGTTCCCAGCCTTTGTTCATTTCAAATGCGCCATGGGAGGCATACCTGTGATGAAAGAACGTTTGCGAAAACAACGATAAATACCATACGGCAATAAAAAACAAAATAATAAACACGAAGTACTGCTTTTAAAAAATGAAATCAAGCAGGGAGCTAAAATTAGCGGAGCGGCTGTAGGAAATGTTGTTGGCAGCAGGCCGGAAAATAAATCAAAAACTTACTTGATAGTTACGATAGTAACAGCCTAAAGCTACGCAATCTATTGTTAAGGAAAGCACAATCGACCGCTTACCACTGGCTTACGGTTATTTCATAACACCGTTTGAAATTCAAAGGCTATGGCTGGCGCTATTCATTCAAACAGGCGCAACCTGTTTGTGGCGGTTATAAGCTCCGCGCGTAAATCGCTTATCCTTTGCTGCAGGTTTATGATTACATCCAGCCCCTCAACATTAATGCCCAGCTCATAATGCAGGCGCATCAGCCGTTCCACTTCGCGGAGCTGGGCGGCAGCGACGTACTTATTGTCTTCAACTTCCACAATTTCAATTAAACCAAATTCCTGCAATGCGCTGATAAATGAACCGTCTATATTGTGGTGCATGCACAACTGGCCAATAGGTATTAAGTTATTCGCTTCCATCGCTCCTGATTTTTGACAGCTCCGTAAATAATGCCTTTTCCTGCTCCGTAAGATGGGTAGGCAGTTTTACCTGATAAGTGATATACAGGTCGCCAAATTCATTTTCCTTCTTGTAAACCGGGAACCCTTTGCCCTTTAGCTTCACCTTTGTGCCGGGTTGGGTTTCTGGCGCCACTTTAAGCTTCACTTTACCGTCAAATGTATCCACAACTGTTTCGCCGCCAAGCATTGCGGTGTACAGGTCAAGGTTTACAGTGGCTTGCAGGTTATTGCCCTCCCGTTTAAATTTAGGGTCGTTGGCAATAGCAAACGTTATATACAGGTCGCCACTGGGGCCTCCATTCATGCCCGGCGTACCGTAGCCTGCCAGCTTTATCACCTGCCCGTTTTCAACACCGGCAGGTATCGTAAACCTGATGCTTTTGCCGTTCACGTCTACCACGCGCTTTTGTGTAGTATATACTTCATCCAGGCTCAGCTGCAGGGTACTGTTTAAATCTTCCCCCCTGAATTTCGTTCTCCTCCTGCCACTTTGTTCCTGCCCAAACATTGATTCAAAAAAACTAGAGTAATCATCGCCCCCCTGGCCCCTGCCAGCCTGGTAGCCACGCTGCTTTTGGGCCTTTTCCAGCTCATCGGCATGCTTCCAATCCTTGCCGTACTTATCGTACTTCTTGCGGTTTTCGGGGTCGCCCAAAACTTCATTCGCCTCGTTAACCTGCTGAAATTTCTTCTTGGCAGCATCGTCATTCGGGTTTAAGTCAGGATGGTACTTCCTGGCAAGCTTGCGGTAAGCCTTTTTTATATCATCTTCACTGGCAGCATTGGCTACTCCCAGTATTTTGTAATAGTCTACGTAATCCATTTTATTATTTTAAAATATAGCGGGCATTTCCACCTGCAAAGTACCAGTTGCTTTTACCGCAAGTTATTGCAATGGCAACCATGTAGCTTTCGCGCAGTTATAATTTGCGGCTGGTTATCGCCTGCCTTACTTCCTGTAAATTACCCAAATTTTACCACAATAAACTGCCGGTGACTAAAATCATCTGCCGGGCTGGCGCTGGCTGCCTTCGTAAATTGAAAAATGCAGCCAACCCTCCGGTT
>CANBTK010000223.1 GCA_947372365.1 Flavipsychrobacter stenotrophus
GCCCGAAAAATTGAAGGAGGGTGCAAAGGCATCCATGCTCGTTTTAAGGGCCTGTTCTGCTAAAACCCTATCGGTAATATCAACCCCATAGCCAATAACCATATCTACCTCGCCAGTACTGCTTAGTATAGGCGAAAAGCACCTTAACATATAACCCGGGCTGCCATCCTCAAGCACTACTTCATCTGTCCACTCTACTTTTTTCTTATCTGTTAATGCCGTATCAAAAAAGCCAATCCACCTCTCCACCTGCTCGTTGGCTGTATTCTGCTTTTCATGGATTTCCCGTAGCGTTTTGCCCATGCACCATTCCCTAAACTCATCGTCATTAATGCTGTTGGGGTTTATGTATAAGAAGCGCCCCATGTTATCAACCGCATTGATATTGGTAGGCATGCTGGTAAGGATATGCTCGTAAAACAGGCGTTGTTTTTCAAACTCCTTATCAATGTTTTTCTGAGCTGTAATATCCGTAAATTTCCATATCTCGCCTTTATACCCTTCCCGGAAGTCAAGTGGTATATAGTCCCTGCTCACAATGCGCCCATCGGCCATGTTAAGCTCCTCATTGAGCACCATCTCCCTGGCCCTGGCGATTTCTTCAACCCGCGCTACAAATGCATCAGGGTCTTGATAGAGTAACTTATCCTCCTGTATACTTTTGTCGCCATCAGCGCCAATAATCTGACCCTTGTTTTTTACCGCAGAATGCCGGTTACAAAATGCATGATTGGTGAAAACTATTTTCTTATGCTCATCGGTAACTATAATGGCTGAAGGCAGGCTATCAATAAGCTTCAGCAGCAGGTTCAGGTTAGACTGGTGTTCGAGTTCCATTGACTTGCGCCTGTCAATGTCAATGTGCGTACCTATAAAGCGCAGTGGCGTGCCATCCTCTGCTTTTGCAGCAATGATGCCCCTGCTCAGTATCCATTTATAAGAGCCGTCTTTGCACCTGTAGCGCAATTCCGCCACATAGTTACTCGCTTCCCCACTAAGGTGCCTTGTAAAACTTTGGTGGGCAACGCTATAATCGTCGGGGTGAATTTTTGAGTACCAGTCTTCTACCGTTACAATTTCGCCTGCGTTGTAGCCAAAAATCTCATGCCATTTAGGCGAGAAAAATATGCGCCCGGCAGTAATATGCATATCCCATATGCCATCGCCTGCGGCATCCAGCGCCAGTTTCCATTTGTCATCTACTAACTCCGGATGCCTTGCTTGCTGCAATATTTCGCTGGTAAGGAATAAGTAATTTTTATCGGGGTGGCATAATACAACCCTAATACTGTAGGTGACAGGAAGCCCGTCGGCGCCTATTGTGGTGTACTCTACGCTTTTGCTTTCCCCTGTCTTGAAGCCGGCTTCAATCAATTCTTCCGACCGCGCAAACACAGTATTGTTGCGCACATCGGAAATTTTCTTTCCTACGAACTCGGACGGAGGCACATTAAACATGGCCCCGGGGCGGTCCCAAATAGCCGAAATAACATGGCTGCTAGCCACCTCCACCACCCTGTGCGCCACCTGAAGCAGGGTTTCTACTATTATGCCACGGGTATGAAGGGCTGCTTCGTTCATAAATAAAAAATTAGCATTGGCACTTGAGCCAATTGATGTAGGTAAAGCGAACGATATTGCGTACTTCAAGCAAAAAGCTGCTTGATTTTATAGCATAAAACCCAACAAGCAGGGGCTATTGCCAATGAACCTGCACAAATTTAAAAGTATATCGCCGTTTATAACGGCAAATTAAAAAAAATCCTGTTTTCAACTGGAACGTGGTACCGTTTAACACGAAAAAGCGCATCCCGTTGTGGAATGCGCTTCGCCTAAAAAGTTAGAATAATAACGATGGCCGCTTATAGCCCAAACAACGAAATGATGTGCTCAACAATCCTCGGTGCTGTTTTGCCATCCCACAATTCAGGGATGCCGCCTTTTTTCCAGTTGCCTGAAAAAAGTGTTTCCATTGCAGGGGGTATCGCTTTAGGGTTGGTGCCTACCAGCTCGTTGGTGCCTATGGTGCAGGTTTCGGGGCGCTCGGTGCTGTCGCGCAATGTCATACATGGCACGCCCATAACGGTTGTTTCTTCGGTGATGCCGCCTGAGTCGGTAATAACAGCCTTTGCATTTTTAACCAGGACGTTGAATTCCAGGTAGCCCAATGGCTCTATGACGTGAAGGTTAGGCGCGGCAATACCTGCGGCTTCCAGCATTTTGGCAGTACGCGGATGCACAGGGAATACCAATGGCAAACCCTTTGATGAATTGACTATCTCGCCTATCAGCTCTGTTAGTTTATCCTTAGTATCAACGTTGGCCGGGCGGTGCAGGGTCATGATGATGTAGCCCTTTTCCGTAAGATTGTATTTTTCCCATGCCTCGGGTGCCCGGAAACGGGGCATTTGCTTGTAGAGGGTATCAATCATGGTATTGCCCACAAAAAATATCTGCTCCTCTTTTACACCGCTGCGGCGAAGGCTATTGTTGGCAACATCTGATGTTGTAAAGAAGTAATCGGTAATAGAATCGGTAACAATGCGGTTTATTTCTTCGGGCATAGTCCAGTCGCCCGACCTTATGCCGGCTTCAACGTGAGCCACCTTAATATTATTCATTTTCTTAGCTGCGATAGAGCAAGCCATGGTCGATGTGACATCGCCCACTACTATGCACAAATCGCAAGGCTTTTGCATCAGCAAAGCCTCATAGCCTATCATTATTTTGCCAGCCTGTTCTGCCTGTGTGCCACTGCCTACTTCCAGGTTGTGGTGCGGCGTAGGTATATTGAGCTGCTCAAAAAAATCGGCGCTCATTTTTTTGTCGTAGTGCTGCCCGGTATGCACCAGCCTGTAGTGTATATCAACACCTTCTTTTTGTTTGGCTTCAATAGCATCTATTATCGGTGCTATTTTCATGAAATTGGGCCTCGCCCCGGCTATTACGTCTATCAGCATATGTGTGTTAAATAATATGTACTTAGGTTACCTTTATTTGGGTGCAAAGATTAAACTCATTTGCGGACAATCAAAATGAACGTTGCATTATGAATGGCTGTTGCTATAGGCTAATACCGGCCCAGCCACCATTTAAGGCAATAAAATGTTTAGAGATTATTATTATAATGATACCAATAACAAGGCTTCCAAGGGCAGCAGTACAGGCAGTTGGCTATTAGCAAAACCTTTTTTATCCCGTGTCACAATTCCCTCAATTGATTGATCCGATATTGCAGTATAATACTGAACAGCATCTTCGAAATCCGAATTTCCTGATGAGAGCGCCAACTTAATTACCGATTGGGGTACACTGAGAACTTCAGTAAAAGACGAGAGCATAGTTAATTTGTGAATGGCTGCATCGTGGCCTACCGCCTTGCGAATGATGTAGTAGACGTTATTAAAACATAAAGATGAAACAAATACCTTTATTTCACCGCCTAGTGCCTTTTCAAATAAATCGGCCGCCTGCCGTGAGAATGGTGCCCTATCCGCTAAAAAATCAATAATAACATTGGTGTCAAAGAACAAATTCTTCATAGACCCAGGTATTTCTTTGCCATCTCCTCGCCTAGCACATCTTTATAATCAGCGCTTTCCGACAAAGGCACCGAACCTAGCAGTTCCTGTATTGCGGGCGAATAACTACGCCTCGGGCCTCCTGCATTTACGCCCAAACTTTTGAGGTAATTTTCCACAATCGCAGACAAGCTGCGGCCGTTCTCCTCCGCATACTTTTTTGCAGCATCAATAACCTCAGCATCAATTGTTAGTGTAACCCGGGCTGTCATAGCAAATACTTTATTATCCAAATTTAAGCATATTCCCTGATAAAGCCAGCCTACGGATTCAATTCAAACAGGTAGTACTCTCTGCCCTGCCCCCTGAAGGGCACAGGTGCCATTTCAATAAATTTAAAATGCACCGAAATCAAGGCAAGCTACTACTGCACATCCACCCACCTTCTTTCCATCAGGCTTTCTATAGCTGCGAAGCTGGCCAACGTGGTATTGATCATATCATCGAATGGGATGAGCGCCGCGCCGCCATTCTTTACCCTGTCTACCAGCAGCTTAAACTGTGCTGCATGGCCTTTGTCAATAGTTGTCTTAAGTTTTGAAAAACCGTTAAAGCCATAACCTTCGGTAAGCCTGAAGTTGTCGGTAATAAGGGTGCGCTCCTGGGCATATATTTCTATGCGCTCTTTGGAGTATGCTTTTGAGCCATTGGCAAAGTAATTGATAACACCTGTACTGCCATTTTCATATTCCAGCAATATTGAGGCATTGTCAGTATTCGCCTGTGGGTTTACGCCCATGGCGTTCATACATACCGCCTTTATTTTACTGCCAGTAAGGAAGGTGATAAGGTCCATGTAATGGCAGGCCTCGCCTACTATGCGGCCGCCGCCTACCTTCATATCGTGCACCCATACGCTTGGGGGAATATTGCCTGCATTCATAGTAGCAATTACATTCATAGGCACATTGCCTACCAGTTGCTTGGCTTTTTGCATGTGCGGCGAAAAGCGGCGGTTAAACCCTACTGTTAATGTCTTATCGCCTTTGTATGCTGCTATGATGCTGTTTAAATCTTCTTTGTTGAGGGCAAGTGGCTTTTCTACAAATACATGCTTGCCTGCCGCCAGCGATTCCCGCGCCATGCGGGCATGCTCATTGTGGCGGGTGGTTATTATTATAAGGCTTATGTTGGGGTCGGTAAGCATACTGGTATAATCAGTAGTGCTTTGGGCAATCTTATATTTTTTAGCGAGCGTAGTGCCTGTAAGGCCGGCCGCACTGGCAATAGAAACCAACGGGGCGCCTATTTCGCCCAGTACCGGCAGCATAGTCATGGCGGTAAAGTTGCCCGCGCCTATGATGCCTATGCCTCCCTTGCCTGCGTTAAATGCGCCATCATTAATGGTAACCGTTACTGAGCTACTGCTATTTTCGGGGTATTCCATTATGGAAGCAATGGAGGACTGGTTGCTGATGTTGCCGTAAATTTTCGAGAAATCCTGCAAGGCTATGCGCTCTGTTATCAGCGAGTTCACTTCCAGCTTCCCGGTGGAAATAGCCTGTAGTATAG
>CANBTK010000224.1 GCA_947372365.1 Flavipsychrobacter stenotrophus
GATCAAGAATTAACACAGCACATTGTTACCGCCGCTATAACCTTTAAACCTTTTATGTAGTTTTGGGTCTAATCAAGTATATGAGGTTCACATCACCATTCCTGCTATTTTTTTTCCTGTTATTCGTTAACGCCCAATCTTATTCACAAACATATTCAGTAACTGGCCATGTGCTTGATGCTAAAGATAATTCACCACTTGTGGGTGTAAGCTGCAGTGTAACAGGTGCCGGTGTTAAAACGGGTGCTGTTTCGGACCCCGATGGCGATTTTGAAATAACAGGGCTGCCTTCAGGCAAGTATAGTGTGCGGTTTGAATATGTTGGCTATGCCGCCGCAACCCGCGATGTGGTAATAACCAATGCCGATATTGCGCTGGGGGCCGTTACTATAAAATCAACTACCAAGGAGCTAAAAGGCGTTACCGTTGCAGCTACCGAAACAAGGGCAAAGCAACTGGGGGATACCTCGCAGTTTAACGCGGCAGCTTTTAAAACGCATCCCGATGCATCGGCGGAGGAGCTGGTAACGAAAATGCCGGGAGTGACATCAGATAACAATGGCGTAAAGGTAAATGGCGAAGCAGTGCAGCAGGTATTGGTGGATGGCAAGCCATTTTTCGGCAGCGACCCTACGCTGGCACTGCGCAACCTGCCTGCCGAGGTAATAGACAACGTGCAGGTATTCGACCGCATGAGCGACCAGGCGTCATTTACTGGCTTTGACGATGGTACCTCGCAAAAGTCAATGAACATCAATACCAAAAAGAATAAGCAGGAAGGTGTATTTGGTAAGGTTTATGCAGGCTACGGCACCGACGACAGGTACCTTGCAGGTGGCAACCTGAATATATTCCATAAGGAAAGCCGAATATCTATATTGGCATTGTTTAATAATATTAATCAGCAGAACTTTAGCCCGCAAGACTTGCTAGGCATCAGCAGCAGCTCAGGTGGCGGCGGTGGCCGTGGCGGCTTTGGCGGCGGTAGGGGAGGCCCGGGCGGTGGCGGCGGTGCCGGCAACTTTTTTACCGGCCAGCAAAATGGCATAGCCACAACCAGTTCGCTGGGGCTTAACTACAGCGATAAATGGGGCAAGAAAATTAAGGTTTCCGGCAGCTACTTCTTCAACGGCTCCAATACCGATAATAATTCTGATATCAACAGGCAATATACTACTGCCGATAGCAGCATCTACCGCGAAACCAGCAGTTCTAATGCTGAAAATTTCAACCACCGCTTTAACCTGAGGCTGGAGTATGCCATTGATTCCGCGAACAGTATCATATTTACCCCGTCAGTTAATTTCCAACAAAACAATACCACCAATATTACTAATGCGAGTACTACGACAGCATCTATGCTATCCGCCCTTACCAGCAACAACTCTTCGGCTTTTACTAATGGGTATAACTCAACCAGCAACCTGCTGTGGCAGCATAAGTTTAATAAGGTAAGGAGGACAATCTCCGTGAACGCCAACGCGAACCTGAGCGAAAAGAGCGGCAATGGCAAGTATTATTCCAACAACAGCTACTATGCCGAAGATGCCACACTGCCCAGGATAGATACATCGGCTACTATATACGACCAGCATTATAACCTCTATAATAACTCCAATACCATCTCTGGCAATGTTACTTATACCGAGCCCGTAGGCAAAAAGGGGCAAGTACTGGTAACCTACAACCCATCGGTATCCAAGAGCAGGGCTGATAAGGAAACCTACAATAAAGATGCTGCGGGCGATAATTATAATGTACTTAACGACACTCTTTCTAATAAATACGAAAATACCTACACTACCCAGAAGGGTGGCCTGAGCTACCGTGCGGGCGACAGGAAATTCAACTTTAGCATAGGGGCCAACGTACAGTCGGCAATACTTGATGGCGCACAGCATTTCCCCTACGATGTAGCGGTGAATAAGAATTTCTTCAGCATATTACCCAATGCGTTAATTAACAGGCAGTATGGCAGCGGGGCTAACCTGAGGGTTATGTACCGCACCAATACCGATGCGCCATCCGTTACGCAACTGCAAAGCGTTACCGATATCAGCAACCCGTTACAGTTAAAAACAGGTAACCCCGGCCTGAAGCAGGACTATGAACAAACTTTCATTGTGCGCTATGGCAATGCAAAAGCTAAAAACGGGCGCAGCATGTTCACCAACTTATACGTGAACCTGGTTAGTGATTATATAGGCAACGCGTCCTACCTTTTTAACCGCGATACCTCGTTTACCGATGCTATATCTAAAACTACAGTACAGGTAAAAAAAGGCAGCCAGCTTACCCGCCCGGTGAACCTGGACGGCTACCTTACCCTCCGCTCATTTTTTACTTACGGCATGCCAGTTAAGGTCATAAAAAGCAACCTTAACTTTAATGGAGGCTTCAACTTTACCCGCACGCCGGGCCTGGTTAACAATGTGCTGAACTACAGCAATAACTACATACCATCAGCAGGGCTGGTGTTGGGGAGCAATATCAGCGAGCAGCTTGACTTTACGCTGTCATATTCCGGCAACTACAACATCATCAACAATACATCGCAGGCATCTGCCAACAACAACTACTACAATGCGGTGGCATCATTCAGGGCTAACTACATTATACACAAAAGGCTGGTGCTGAACGCATCGGTTAACCACAACTATTATACCGCATTCAGCAATACCGCCGACCAGAGCTTTTTGCTGGTGAATAGTTATGTTGGTTATAAATTCCTGAAGGATAAGGGGCTGGAAGCCCGCATCACAGCCTTCGACCTGCTGAACCAGAACAAGAGCATTACCCGTACTGTAACAGCCAACTATATTGAAAACAGCCAGGCACTGGTGCTTAAGCAGTACTTCCTGCTACAGCTTACCTATACCATCCGCAACTTTAAAGGCGTAATACCCGAAGAAACCAAAACCCCAATGGACGGCATGCATGGTGGCTGGCGCGGACGGCCAGGAGGACAGTAATCAATGGTAAATTGTAAATTGTAAATTATTAATTGGTTGCTGCGAGGACGTATTTGCGTGCAATATTTGCGTGCGGTAAACGTTTGAAAGCAAACCGTAAAGCTCCGCATGTTTTACAAAAATTATTCAATTCAACGTTTAGGTAGGTGCTTTGGTTTTGTTTTTTTGTTTCTTATTATTTCTATAAGTGGCTATAAATGTTTTGCACAGCATTTTGACGAGTACTGTAGTATGATTGATAAGGAAGCTACAATGCGGCAACTCAGCATTATTGTAGACTCAATGAACAATCAATTTACAACACAGACCCCACCTGGAAATTGCAGCGCGTTTAGACAGGGCTACGGACGCTTTGTTACCCTCGATACCGGGGACATTGCCGGTGCCATTGCATGCATGGAGCGTAATATTGGTTTCGAAGAATTTATTAGAAAATTCCCATTAGCTTTTGCTTACGATACGGAATGGATCGCTGGTAGCCAGATAGAAGGAAACACTTGCAGATTGGAGTTTGCGCCAGTTTCCTTGAAGCCGAGTCGGGAGTATTCGCTCATTCTTGAAGACACCGGTTTTTTGTGGCATAATTTTTCCGGGAAATGGATGTTCGTTTACACAGCTAAAACAACTTATTCAAAGGAGCGTGTAGCAGCGTTTTATTTTATTGACTACTATGCCGAACCCATATTGCCTGCCAAGTATACCAGAATGATGCAGTATGCCGATTTTATGATGGATACTTCCATAACTCTGTTTCATGAAAAGGCCGTGATAAGCCGGGGAAGGCGTATTGATGCAATAGACGAACCCGGAGAAAAGACACCCAGTGCCGAAAGGTTAATGGCTTACATAGGTGAGAATACACTAAAGCCAGCAAGAAGCAAGTTTAAGACTGATTCTGATTATAATAGATATTTGTTGTCATGGAAAATTCAACTTTATTCACTCATTGAAGAGAGGATATCACGGAAGGCGACGTTCAAGAAATTACTGAAGGATGCTATCTGCGAAGCAATAGGCTTGCATTATAGCTTTGAATTGTTGGAAGGCCTAGCCCTTAGGTACGACACCAAAGCAAATACGTTGGCTCTAAAAAGGTTACGAATAGAGGTGGGCATATGCAGCAGGCAAGCAAACCCGACACTCCAGCAGTACTGCATTTCAAATTTGGCAGCCGAAACGGGAAATGCCAATATTTGGCTTAGGGCGTTGTTTGCAATACTGGGCGATAGGTGTGCTCATGAGGCCAGATGTAATTCCAGAACATTTGCGCCTCTGCTTGATGAGGCTGGCATCAATATGCCAGCAATGATGTTGGGTGTATTGTTTAAAATGCAAAATGCGGGCAGGAACCATTATTCAACATATCCGGGCCATTTATGCAGGGCAGTGGGGGAATCTCTTCATCGCGGAGAAATTGAGCAGCAAATGGCCGGGTGCATTAGTGATGCCAGCCTGGACATATATAACCGTGTCATTGTTTATTCACTGTTCCGCAAGTACCTTCTTTACTTGCCGGACGTTGATGACAAAAAGAAAGAAGGCATTGCTACTCTCCGTAGAGCTGTAAAAACACTGCCCACATTTTTATCAGCGAGGGCGCAGCTCAGGGATATTGATTTTGTAAGGAGATAAACACTCGATCAATGTCTCTAACCATTCACCATTAACCATTAATAACTGCTTTGCCCAGCTTCTTTTCCCTTACCAGTTGCACGAGGGCTTCCTTAACCTCATCAGGCTGCTGGGTGCCAATGAGTATCTTTTTGCCGGTTTTCAGTTCAAGTTGCAGGCCCATGTTGCCGGCAATGTTGTAGGCTTTGCCTTTGCCGCCTAGCCCGAAACGTATGCCCCAGCCGCCATAGTCCAATATAGGGTTGTATTTTTTTATGTAAGCTTTTTCTACATCGGCCCAAACGATGCAACCCATGCGGCCCTGTAGCGGAAAAAAACGGTACCACACGCCGCTTTCATCAATTTTGGTATCCAGGCGGAAAGACCGGAACAGGATAATAATAGCAGCAGGCAATGCTGCGCCCGACACTATTTCTACTGTAGTATGTGTTGCCTTGTGGGTGAAGATATCGAAAAGGCATATAGCCAAT
>CANBTK010000225.1 GCA_947372365.1 Flavipsychrobacter stenotrophus
TTCGGCAGGCACCCCACCGCACAGACAGTTTCGGTGCATGGCGAAATGCTGCTTATTGATTGTGGCGAAGGTACTCAGGCACAAATGCAGCGCTATAGCATTAAATGGCGGAAACTGCACCATATTTTCATAAGCCATATGCACGGCGACCATTATTTTGGCTTGCCAGGCCTTATTAACAGCATGAGCCTTATGGGTAGGCTGGAGCCGCTTAACCTATACGGGCCAAAGGAACTGATGCCTATTATAGAGCAGGTACTACTGGTAGCAGATACCGTTTTATCGTACCAGCTTAACTTTTACCCGTTGCCTGACGGCACAGAAATGCTTGTTGACCACCCCATGTTTACAGTTACCTGTTTCCCGGTAGTGCACCGCATAAAGTGCCACGGCTTTATGGTAGCTTCTAAAACAAGGGGCAGGAGGATATTGCCACAGCAATGCCTGGCCCACAGCATACCGCTTTCTTTTTACGACAACCTAAAAATGGGCGAAGACTATGTGCAGCCCGGCGGGCAGGTGATAAAAAATTACCTGCTCACCGAGGCTGGCCCGGCGCCAAAACGTTATGCCTATTGCTCAGATACCGTTTTTACAGATAGTTTCCTGCACATAGTTAAGGATGCCGACACCATTTACCACGAGAGTACCTACCTGCACGACAACCACCTGAAGGCTGAAGCGAGGTTCCATTCTACAGCGCTGCAGGCTGCCCAATTCGCCAAAATGGCCAACGTAGGGCAGTTGCTGCTGGGCCACTTCTCATCAAAATACAAAGAGGTACAGCCTTTTCAGGATGAGGCCGCTACTGTTTTCCCTAATGTACTGGCCACGGTAGAGGGCACTGTGTATGAGATATAAGGTATTAATGTGAAACTAACAGGTGTGTATATCAATATGCTATTGCTACGCCTTAAAAATATACTTTTGCGGCATAGGTACATTTCATGAAACTTCTCTTCACAACACTATTTACACTATTTGCCTTTACAGCTTTTTCGCAGCGTGTTATCGGCTGGCTGGGCGCAGGCCCTGTAGCCCATAAAATGTATGGCAACCTGCACCCCCGCATAAAGCTGGATAAATACAACAACCCTATGGTGGTTTGGGGCGATGAAAACGGTAAAGCCTGGTTCGCAAAATGGGGCGGGGAAACCTTTTCGCAACCAGTATCGCTGGGGCCTGTGGCCAACCTGATATTTGCCACTTCATGGGCAGGGCCCGATATTGCAGCCCATGGCGATACCGTATATGTTACCTACAAGCAGGTACCCGAAGAAAGCAGCCACATATACATTAGGCACTCTTACGATGGGGGCCTTAATTTTTCTGCAGCCGAAGAGGTCGATTCCATAAAAGGGTACACCACCCGTTTCCCTACCGTTACTACCGATGAAACAGGCAATCCCTATGTAAGCTACATGAAGGTAGAGAAAACCATTGGCGGCCAGCAATACGTGGTTGCTAAATCAAATGACCTGGGCGAATCTTTCCAGAAGGAAACTATGGGCAGCGTACTATCGGGCAATAATGTTTGCGATTGCAGCCCGGCAGCGCTGGTAGCATCTGGCACCGCAGGCATCCTGCTCTACCGCAACAGCCTGGATGGCCAGCGCAATATATGGGCCGGCATATCTAACAACGGCTGCAACTCATTTAATAACAGCATACAGGTAGATTCCGAAAACTACAAGCCAGAAACATGCCCTGCCAGCGGCCCGCATGGCGTTATAGTAGGCGACACCCTATATTCGGTTTACATGAGCGGCACCAAAGAAACCGGGCTGGTATTCCTGGGCAAGCTGTCACTGTCTAAGCCATCGCTGTTGGTTGCTCCCATAACAGGCAACATACCCAGCGTAGCCATGCAGAATTTCCCCCGCATAGCTGGCGTGGGCGTGGCAGCAGCAATAGTATGGGTGCAAACCGCAGGTGGCAACAATTATGTATGCCTGTCGTTTACCGATGAGCTGTCAGCCAACGGCTTCCCGCAAACCTATGATACTGTTGCCGAAGGGGTAATGATTAATGCCGATGTAGCTATTGGCGGCGGGTTTATTTATGTAGTTTGGGAAGACCAGGTAACCCGTTCAGTTATGTTCAGGAGGGGTGTTTACTACAAGAAAAAAATAATGTCGGAAAATACCACAGTGCTCATTAACCAACCGGCAAAGGGGCAGAAATATTTTTCGGTAGTATTGCGCGATATCATCAGTTGTGCATTGCTGGATAACAACGGCAGCCCAACAGAAATGGACATATCCTACCCAAAAAATAAGGACGTGTGCAAAGTAACCCTCGATGATATGGACCCCGGCACCTACACAGTTAAGCTGGAAGATAGCGAAGGCCGCGTGTACACAGCTAAACTTGAGATAAAATAAGCAAACTACAGGCGCGCTAAAGCCTAACCAACAACTACATTATTAGGGAAATAAACGGAGAAGGTAGTACCCACACCCGGTTCACTGGCCACCTCTATATTACCGCCCATAGCTTCCACCTGGTACTTGGTAATAAACAAGCCTATGCCACGCGCATCAGGGTTATGCCCAAAGGTGTTGTACATGCCAAACAGCTTTGACCCATTTTCTTTAAGGTTAATGCCAATGCCATTGTCCTTGATATCCAGCACAAGGCCATTGTCCCTTGGGTGCACCGACAGTTCCACAGTAGGCTGCCTGTCGTGCGACCGGTATTTTACTGCATTGGTAAGGAAGTTAAGTACTATGCTTTCCAGGTATGCCGTATTGTAAGAAAATTCGGTATCCGCAGGTACTTTGTTATATACAATAACACCAGCCTGCTTTATGTCCATCGCAATAGTTTCCAGGCAGCGTTCTATATAGTGGTGCAGGTTTACAGTTTCCAGTTGCAGGTTCTTCTTGGTTTGTACCGCAACAATTTCATTAAGGTGGTTAACTGTATCAGTAAAGCCCACGGATATCTGCTTCAGGTAGCCCAGCATTTCCTGTTTTTCCGCTTCATCTTCCGATTCAAAAAACAAATTCAATACGGTAGATAAGTTGCCGGAATGCGTGCGCAGGTTATGCGACACAATATGCGTAAAATTGATAAGCCTTTTATTCTGGTCGCTGATTACTTCCACCGACTGCAGCATTTCCTTTTCCTTTTCTACACTCTGTGTTATGTCCCTTATAGCTGCCGATACTAAAATACCATCTTCAGTCTCCAGCGGGCTAAGGCTGATATCTACCGGGAACTCCTCTCCATTCTTACGGCGGCCACCTAATTTAAGGCCACTGTTCATAGCCCTTGCCACAGGGTTTTGCATATACCCCTCGCGCTTTGCCGGGTGTATAAAAGCCGAACTTTCAGGTATGAGCTCTTCAACATGCTTGCCTACCAGCTCATCTTTCGAATACCCGAAAACCCTTGTACACTGCGAGTTGGAAAGTTGTATGATACCCTTCTCGTTCACAATAACCAATGCGTCAGGGGCATTCTCCAAAAACTGCCTGAACCTGTGCTCTGATGCCCTTAAATCTTTCTCTAGTTTTTTTATCTCAGTAATATCTGCCCCATGGACATAGAAGCCTATCACATTGCCATCGCTGTTAAAGTCAGGGTAATAAGTGGCTATATATGACCTGTTGTCGCCGTTTGGCAATACTATTTCGCGCTCGAAAACCTGAGTTTTGCCCGCCAGTACGCCCTTAATGTAGGGCAGGTTTTTCTCGTAAATGGCACCCAGTAATTCCTTGAGGGTAATGCCGTCCATTTCAGCTTTGGGCCTGCCAAACCATTCACCAAACGCACTGTTGGCGTACCTGCATGTTTCATGCTCATCCCAGTAGGACAATAGTGCGCTAACATTGTCAGCAACACGCAAACCAAGCCTGTTGAAATTCTCCGCCGTGGTAATATTTTTCTCTAAAAAGGTAGTCACAAATCAGATTGTCAGGTGAAGTAAGTCGTAAAGATAGCAAAATTTATATGCTTACATCTAATACAATTTTTATAATGTATCCAATTCCATAAGCATGAAAAACAAATATTCAACCACATAACAGCAACCAATAAATACACAATGAGTTTTTAAACAAATTTATAACTGCCTTGTAAAGTTACCTTATATAAACCGCAGGCCATATGATATTAGTCATTAAGCGGGCTAAGCTACGTCAGCCCCGTGCAACCATACTGCAGAAGCCACCCCGAACCTGCCCCGTACCCCCGTTTAAAATTATACATTTTGGCAATAGCTTTATGTATTTCGCCAATGCTGCATGAGTTTAGTGGTAAAGTAAATTGCCCTAACTTGCACATAACATGAGTAAGGATATCTTAAAGCAGGCTGGTGATAGCGGGATGATAGAAGTAATGGGGGCCAGGGTGCATAATTTAAAGAACATTGACGTTAGCATACCTAAAAACAAGCTGGTTGTAATAACCGGAATAAGCGGCAGCGGCAAATCGTCACTGGCATTCGATACCATTTTCGCCGAAGGGCAGCGCAGGTATATGGAAAGCTTTGCAGCCTATGCCCGCCAGTTTATGGGTGACCTGGAGCGCCCCGATGTGGATAAAATAACGGGGCTGTCGCCTGTAATATCAATAGAACAAAAAACCACAAACCGTAACCCACGCAGTACTGTGGGAACGGTGACCGAAGTTTATGACTTTATGCGCCTGCTGTATGCGCGCGTAGCTGATGCCTATTCTTACAATACCGGCAAGAAAATGGCTAAATTCAGCGAGGAGGAAATAATAGCCCACATACAACAGAACTTTAAAGACAGGAAAATAATGCTGCTGGCACCCGTGGTGCGGGGCAGGAAGGGGCACTACCGCGAGCTGTTTGAGCAGTTGCGCAAGCAAGGCTACCTTAAAGTACGCGTAGATGGCGAAGTGGTAGAGCTGAAGGAGCGCATGCAACTGGACCGCTATAAAATACATGATATAGAGCTGGTCATTGACCGTATGCTGGTGGGCAACGAAGCCCTTGCCCGCATGAGCCAGAGCGTACAGAAAAGCCTGCAAATGGGCAAGGACCTGATGTTTGTTGCTGAAACCGACAGCCCGCG
>CANBTK010000226.1 GCA_947372365.1 Flavipsychrobacter stenotrophus
AGCTTTGCCTTCATTAATTACCCTGATGAAATAGGTGCCAACAGGCAGGCTGCTCAGGTCAATGCTCATTTTAGGCATTTCGCCAGCTGTGGTAATTACAGCCTGGCCTGACAGGCTGGTGACTGTAATATCAATTTTACCCGTTGCGCCTTCCAGCTCCAGGGTAACTATACCCGTGGCAGGGTTAGGGTAAACATGCACATTAGCTGCCGCTGCAAGCCCGCCAGGCTGGCCACCATTGCCGTTATCTTCGCGGCTGGCAGTTATGGTTATTGATTTAAATGCTACCGCAACGCCGCAGCTATTGGTAACTGTGTATTTTATGGTGTCAACGCCAACAGCCAGCGCATATACCCTGCCGCCTGTATTAACAGTAGCCAGCGAAGTAGCCGTACTGCTCCACGTGCCGCCTGTTACCGACTCGGTAAGTATAGCGTTATTGGCCCTTATAATACTGGAAACACCCGATATGGCACCAGCCGAAGGCAAACGCCTGATATTAATAATTCCCGATACGCTGCGGGTTATGCCGCAACTGTTAGTATAAGCATAAATAACGGTGTCGGTCCCAGCTGTTAAGCCCGTAACTACGCCGCCAGATGAAATGGTAGCCAGCGATGTGTTGGTAACGCTCCATACGCCACCCGCCAGCGAATTGGTCATAGTAATCGTTGCGCCGCCCTCGCATACATTAGGCACGCCGCTGATGACACCCGGCGTAACAGGCGTACCCAATACGGTAACCAGCCTCAATATAGACGATGAGAAGCAACTGTTGCTTACTGTATAAGTAATAGTAGCACCACCCGGCGCTACGCCTATAACTACCCCTGCCGATACTGATGCTATGCCCGGATAATTAATAGCCCATGTGCCACCGCCTACAGTAGTAGAGAGGGAAAAACTGGAACCCGGGCAAACTGTTGTTGCGCCTGACAAGCTACCTGCCGAAGGCGTACCAACAACGTTAATGGAATAAGTTGCCTGGCTGCGGCAGCTATAGGCATTATAAGCGGTGTTATAGTAGATAACGCCCGATGGGCCACCAAGGCCGCGTACTACGCCTGTAGTAGGCACAACCGATGTATTACCATCCATTGCGCCCCAGCGGCCACCAGTAGGCGAAGCTGTGAGTGTTGTTGTGCCGCCAAAGCAAACATAACTGGAACCTGAAATAACAGGCACCAAGGGGCTTGGGTTAATGGTAAAGTAAATAGTGGTTATGGCAGAATCAGTGCCGTCAGAAACTTTAACCCTGATGGTATCACGCCCGTTAAAGCTTGATGCCGGGGTATAGGAAACACCAGTTGGCACAATAACCCCGCCTGTTGATGTAGCGGTGTAGGCAACTGCCGCAGTGCCATGGTTAGGGCCAGTAACAAGGCTCAACGTAATGGTATTGCCAGTATCAGCGTCCATTACCTTAAGCATGTTATTGAGGTTCCACGAGCCAGCATTATCGCAAAAACCTACTGCCTGTGTACTGCCGCTAACAAATATGGGCGCATGAGTAGGCGCAGCAAAGCTAAAATTGCCTGTGCCGTAACTAACCCTGCCGGTATCCCTTACTGTTGACCAGTTTGATGGGTTAAGGATAGCAGCCTTGAAAGAGGCTGCTGTGCCGCCCGTGCGAGGGCCAGTATATGTAGCGCCAATAGCACTGCTACCCAGGAAAAGGGCTGAAGAACTAAGGTCAGACGGGAGCCAGGTCATAAAGTTGCTGGTTGTGCCAGAAGTAAGCCAGGACGACCATACCTGCGAGCCCTGAAGCCCTAGCATACTGATAGGCGTACCATTAAATGTACTGGGCGCTGCCGTGGCGCTGAAGTCAGAAGATATGCTGTTAGAAGTGCCGCCATTGTAGATGAATACATAGCCACCGCTTGTGCTCTGCGTCATCAAAGAACCTGTGGAGCCACAGCCACATGCTGTGGGTATATTAGAGCATGAGCCAAGGGTTGCATTGCCCAGGTCATCAATGGATATAAGCGTACCTGCTGCAATAGTTGCCCCGGTGGAATTAACCCATACCGTAGTTGTACGGCTGGTAGTAACTGCATTGTTGGCTGTATTAGCACTTGCATTGCTTGCAAAACCAGCATTGGTAAACTTTATTACTGTACCAGCACCCAGGTTTTTCAGGGGCACCCACTGGTAACTCCTGCGGATGGGCGCGGTGTTGTTATTGATGCCAGTTATAAGTATATCGCCATAAGATAAATTTGTGGGTGCATACGGCACCACATTAATACGGAAATTAGCTGTTGTAGAGGCTGTGCCGTGGCCAATACGTACAGTAAAGGAATCTGCCCCTGTATAGCCGGTATCGGGCGTGTAGCTAAGGCCACTTGGGGCGATAATACCGCCTGCCGATGTAGCCATAAATGGAAAGCCACCCAAATGGCCATGTACTGTAGCATGTATTACGCTTATTGTATCATGCAGGCCAGTTGTGGTGTCCACTACGGCAAGGTTAGCATTTATTGGGTTTGAAGAAGAATTCCTGTTAACCGATATACTAGTATAGCTGCCAAATGAAAAAGCTGAACCAAATGTAAAGTTGCCAGAAGGGTAAGTAACGACAGTGCCTGAGCCGCTTACAGTAACCCAGTTAGCAGGGTTGCAGATGGCTGCACGAAAAGCTGCAACCGTACCATTGAACCTTGGCCCGTTGTAGTAGCCGCCAATAGTGTTGCCAGCCAGGAACAAGTTACAAGAGCCCATATCTGAAGGCAGGTAGGTAAGAAAGTTGCCCGATGAACCCGAAGTAAGCCACGAGGTGTAACCGGACTGAGTGCCCTGGAACCCAAACAGCATCAAGGGGCTGCCGTTAAACGTTGAGGGTACTGAGCTAGATGCGAAGTCGGTACTCGTACTACTACTTGTGCCACCATCATAAATAAAGAACCTGCCACCGCCTGTGCTTTGCACCATGTATGCAGTGCTGGCTGCACCACAGCCACAACTGCTTGAAAGCGCACTGCATGACCCTAGTGTTGTGCCTCCGGCATTATCATTGGTAATCACCGTACCGGCCGGTATAGTGGCACCAGTTGTATTAGCCCAAACGGTTATACCCGCTGTAGGCCTGGCGTTATTGGTTGCGTTTGCGGCGGCGTTGCTGTTAAAGCCTGCCGCCGAAAATTTTATAACTGTGCCCGGCGCCAGGCTTACCAGCGGTATCCATTGGTAATCCCTGTTCCCGCTTGCGGCAATATTGTTATTAAAACCAACAATCACCACATCGCCATAAGAAAGCGACGACTGCGCATGGCTGTAGGGTATGCCTGCCAGTAAAAAGAAACACACCATTAATGCCAAACGGCCATGCCAGGTAAAATTGCCCACAATGTTCTTCATAAGGTTGCTAATAAAAGTTGAAAAATAAACCATACAAATATACATTAAAATTTTATAATCTATTTGCCCTTATAGTTACCAGTTTGTTAATCTTGCAGCCAGCATTCAGGCAATTGCACATTTCCCATACAAGGCTGTGCCATTAGCGAAATATGCCGCATCGGCCCAATACTAACTTGCAGCCGCATTTATTGGGTGGCCATATCGCCCCCCTGCGGTGCCTCAGGCGTATTTTCGGGCTCCAGGCCCATAGCCTGCTCCACGTATTTGCGTACCAAGTAATCCAGCTCCGGCTCGGCATTAAATAACACAGCAACCTTTATTGGCACCACAGCAATGGTTATGCCCCACTCCATTAGCTTTTCGTGGTGGAGCTGCAGGCGGGCGGCATCTTTTTCGGTAGTAGCTACTATTTTGTTGGGTGCATCCCAATTGTCGTAAGCTGTTTTAATTTCTTCCAGGTCAGTGGTTACAAAGTAATGGTGGTCCTGGTAAGTAAGGGTATGCACATCAGCGGCCTGCTGCTTCAGGTAAGCCTCCAATGGCTCGGGGCGGGCAATGCCGCATACCAGCACAGTGTGTGTTTTAGCCAGCGGCACCAACTCCCGCGTAAGGAAGTTATAGGGCGCACCATACTCAATGCCCGTAAAAAACACTTTTTGGTGAGGTAGTGGGTTGATCTTTGCCGTTATCTCGGCTGCTGCTTGCCGGGTAAGGTTCATGGGGCACTTGGACACTATAATTACTTCCGCCCTTTTGTAGGCAGCCCGGCTCTCCCTGAGGTTGCCGAATGGCAATATGTGGTCGGTATAAAAAGGGTGTGCGTAGTCTGTTATCAGTATGTTCAGCCCGGCCTTTACCGACCTGTGCTGGTAAGCGTCATCCAGTAATATTACATCAATGCCCGGCCTTCGTTGCAACAGGTAGGGTATCCCGGTAAGCCTTTCCTCCGCCACGCAAACTATAGCTTCGGGGTACTTCATAAAAAACTGCATCGGCTCATCGCCTATCCTCAGCGCATTGGCTTTTTCATCGGCAATTATAAACCCCTTGGTGTACCTTTTGTAGCCCCGGCTCATGGTAGCCACCTGGTACTGGTATTGCAGCAAATCAATCAGGTACTCGATATGGGGCGTTTTGCCCGTGCCGCCGGTTGATAGGTTGCCCACACATATTACAGGCACGCTAAAGCTGATAGAATTATAAAAATTAACATCGTACAGCCTGTTGCGCAGCCATACCAGCGCACCATATATAAGTGTAAACGGGTATAGTGCCAGCCGAAGGGCTGATACCACATAATAAAGGAAACTATGCTCACTCATAGTGCAAACTTACGTTGTAAGTAGATAGCCCGCTCATGTGGGTACAAACTGTAATTAAAGGGCGCTTGCAGGAAAATAGCCCGCATAGTACCTTTATACTCTACAGTAGCCAGCAAAACAATTTTCAACAAATGCCCATCATCAGCCAACTCGCCTATTCATTGGGCATCAACAGCGAAGAGCCTAATAAAGAACTGGCCCGTAAAATTGCTGCCACTAACGACAAAAAAGCCATAGAGGAACTGGTAGCCAACCTGAACAATAAAGTAGCGCGCATACAAAGCAACTGCATTAAAACCCTGTACGAGGCCGGCGAACTGAAGCCTGAACTAACCGCACCCTATGCCAGGGAGTTTATTGC
>CANBTK010000227.1 GCA_947372365.1 Flavipsychrobacter stenotrophus
ACCTTCCTGAATGGTGTTATACACATAGGCGAGAAACAACTAGGCGGAGGAAGAATGGGGGAGAAGGGTGCAACTGGTATTACCGAACAACTGGTAGCACTAGGCTTTGAAAGCTCAAGGTTAAAGACCGGCACACCCCCGAGGGTAGATGGCAGGAGCCTTGACTATAGCAAAATGGAAATACAGGAAGGCGATGAAGAGGTAATAGGCTTTTCGTACCAGCCCATTGAAAAAGTAAAGCCACAAAACCAACGATGCTGCTGGATAACTTACACCAGCCAGGCGGTCCATGACATACTGAAAACAGGGTTTGAGCAATCGCCCATGTATCAGGGTAGGATAAAAGGCAGCGGCCCAAGGTATTGCCCAAGCATAGAAGATAAGATAACAAGATTCGCTGAAAAGGAAAGGCACCAATTATTTGTAGAACCTGAAGGGTGGGATACGGTAGAGATCTACGTAAACGGCTTTAGTACATCACTGCCTGAAGAGGTACAGTACAAAGCACTAACCATGGTACCTGGCTTTGAAAAGTGCAAGTTCTTCAGGCCGGGCTATGCCATAGAGTACGATTATTTCCCACCAACCCAGCTTAAGCCAACCCTTGAAACAAAGCTGATAAGGAACCTTTTCTTTGCAGGGCAGATAAATGGAACCACCGGGTATGAGGAAGCTGCATGCCAAGGGTTAATGGCGGGCATAAACGCCAGCAGGCTGGTAGCGGAAAAAGAACCTGTAATCCTTAAAAGGAGTGATGCCTATATAGGGGTACTCATTGATGACCTTATTAATAAAGGGACAGACGAACCTTACAGGATGTTCACCAGCCGTGCCGAATACAGGACACTACTCAGGCAGGACAATGCAGATATGCGGCTTACCCCACTTGGCCATGCCCTGGGCTTAGCATCAGATGAAAGGCTCAACCTCGTGCAGGAAAAAGAAAATGAAATAGCAAGGATAAAGAAGATATTGGTAGAGCTGCACGCAGAACCCGCCGACTATAACCAGTTCCTTGAAGAAAGCAATTCATCGTTGATAACAGAAAAGACCCGGGCTCATAAATTGTTACTCCGCCCGGGAGTTGGGCTGAAACAAATGATCGAAGCCATCCCGCAGCTAAAAGAGCAGATAGGCCCTGCTGATGCCCTGGTATTGGAGCAGGTGGAGATACAAGTAAAGTATGACATCTACATAGAGAAAGAAAAAGAGCTCATCAACAAGATGGCTAACCTGGAGGAGCTGAACATACCAGAGAGCTTTAATTATGAAAAACTAACCGCAATGTCAATTGAAGCGAGGCAGAAGATGATGAAGATAAAACCACGTACCCTTGGGCAGGCCAGCAGGATAAGCGGGGTAAACCCAAGCGATGTGCAGGTACTGCTGGTTTATATGGGCAGGTAAAAGGACAAACAGAAAACAAATTAATGGAAACATTAGCTGCAATAACCCGCTATTGCCAATACCAGGAAAGGTGCCACAGCGAAGTAAGGAACAAACTTTATGAACTGGGCTGCCACACCAAAGAGGTTGACGACAAGATAGCAACGCTCATAGAATCGGGGCTACTGAACGAAGAACGGTTCGCAAGGGCATTTGCAAGGGGAAGGTTCAGGTTAAAACAATGGGGAAGGGAGAAAATAAAACAGCAGCTACAGCTTAAAAAGATATCGCCCTATTGTATAAAAAAGGCTATGCTCGAAATTGACGGCGAGGACTACGACAACACCCTGAATAAACTCTTTGAAAAAAAACTGGTTGAACTAAAAACAGAGCGCAGCAAAATAGTAAAGAAAACTAAAATATTTCGCTACATGGTTCAAAAGGGGTATGAAAAAGATATAATATTAGATAAAATAAGAAATGAAATGCCCTAAGAAAAAAATAGGGTTTGTAGCAAATATTACTAGATTTGTATAACAAAAAAGTGAGCATGGTACAACAGGTAACAGAAGGCATTAGTATTAAAGTTGAGTGTTATTACCAACCCACGCAGTCTAATCCTTTAAACTCAGAATATATTTTCGCCTACAGGATTACTATAGAAAACCGGTCAATGTACCCCGTTAAATTACTAAGCCGGCACTGGCACATAATAGACAGCAACGGCACCAAAAGGGAAGTACAGGGCGAAGGCGTAGTAGGCAGGCAACCTACGATAGAACCTGGCAACAGCTACCAATATACTTCAGCCTCAGCACTAAGGAGCGACATAGGAAAGATGTTCGGGACTTACCTCATTGAGAACCTCTTCAACAAAAAGAAGCTCACTGTAGTGATACCAGAATTTCAACTGATTGTACCTTCAAAAATGAACTAACGAACAATCCCGCTAAAATGAGGCAACTGCCCAATAGCAGGGCTTCTTGGGCTATCTACCTATGGGGCAATAACCTAAATCTGGCAAGATAATAATTAAAATACCTGAATAAGCGTAGAAAATAAGAAAAATACGATATAATTGCACTTTAGAAGTTGAAAAATCGCAATTTTTACTATAATTTTGCCGTCCTTAATAAATATAATATAGAACCTAAATTAAATGGCTGTAATACAACAAATAAGAAACAAGTATGGGAAAATAGCAGGTGCCGTAATTGCCATCTCGCTAGTGAGCTTCATTATATCTGACGCAAGGAATGGTAGCTTCGGAGGGATATTTGGAGGTCATGATACCCATGTAATGACTGTAGATGGAACCAAGATAGAGTCGAAGGAGTATGAACTCAGGGTAAAGGAATATGAAATCCTTACCTCGATATATAGCAACAGGGGCCCTATTACTGACGAAGCCAGGGCACAAATAAGGGAGCAGGTTTTACAATCTGTTGCTTATGAAACTGTTGTAAGCAAAATGTGCGATAAGCTTGGTATTGAAACTTCAGAACAAGAAAAGAAAGACCTTCTGTATAGCCCAAATGCACACCAGTTGGTAAGGAACTTTTCATTCGAAGGCCAGCCTGTTTTTAACAGCCCGGAAACAAAGCAATTTGACCCAGCCAGGGTAAAGGGTTTTGAAGAAGAGCTCGTTAAGAACCCACAAAGGCTTGACCCTTATGGTAAATTCGCTGAACAATGGAATGCTGTTAAATCATACGTACTTCGTATGAGCAGGATTGACAAGTTCAACGCAATGATGGCATCATCAGTTTATTCACCTGCTTACGAAGCAAAACGCGCAGCAGCTGACCAAAACTTAATGGCTTCAATCCGCTACGTAAAAGTACCGTACACATCAATACCTGATAACGACATAAAAGTTACCGACGATGAAATAAAAGCCTACATGCAAAAGCACAAAGGCTTCTATGAAACTGAACAGGCATCACGTAACCTTGACTACGTTTCTTTCGAAATACTTCCAGCAGCTGGCGATAGCGGCAGGGCAAAGGGAGCTTTAGAAGAGATGAAAGAAGAGTTTTTAAAAACAAAAGACAACAAAACTTTTGTTGGTAATAAAAGCGACGACATCAATGTTTACTCAGAAGCTTATGTAAGCAAAAAAACATTCGCATCCATGATGGCCGACACAATTATGGCACAGCCAGTTGGCACCATATATGGCCCTTATGTAGAAGCAGGCAGCTTTAGGATCACCAAAATAGTTGACAAAAAAGTATTGCCAGATAGCACAAAAGTCAGGCACATCTTAGTAAAAGTAAAAGACGGTGGAAAAGAATACCTTACAGACAGCGCAGCTAAAAAGAAGATAGACAGCATCGTAACTGCAATACATGGTGGTGCTAAGTTTGATAGCATGGTTGCTAAGTTCTCTGACGATGATGGCAGCAAAGCAACTAACGGCGAATATTGGTTTAACCTACAGCAGCGCCCACAAATTTCTAAAGAATTCGGTGACTTCGCATTCGAAGGAAAAGCTGGTGAAAAGAAAACCATTAAAGCTGACAACAGTAAAAACAACGGCTATGTTGGTTACCACTACATAGAAATAATGGAACAGAAAGGCGAAGGGCCAACAGTGCAGGTAGCTACTATTACTAAAAACCTGTTACCAAGCGACAGCACTGTAAATGCAATTTTCGGTAAGGCAAATGACTTCGCAGCAAAAAGCACCAATGCAGCTGCATTTGATGCCAACGTTAAAACATCAGGAACAGACAAAAGAATCGCTGAAAACGTAAGGGAAAATAGCTTCAGCTTACAAGGTATAGGTAATGCAAGGGAAATTGTTAAATGGGCATATACGCACAATGTAGGCGACGTGTCGGCTCAACCTTTCCGCATTAACGACCAACGCTACGTTGTTGCAAAACTTACAGCAATTGACCCTAAAGGGCTGATGGCTATCAATGCAAGCAACAGGCCGATGTTGGAGCAAAAATTAAAAGAAGAAAAGAAAGCAGAGATCATTATCAATAAATATAAAGGTGCAAGCTTGGAATCAATTAGCCAGGGTACAGCACAAACAATTAGCCAATCTGATTCAGTTACTTTAGGCGGTGGCTTTATACCTGGTATCGGCTACGAACCAAAAGTATGCGGCTTTGCATTTTCTCCATCATTGCAGCCAAATGTTGTATCAGCGGGCATCAAGAGCCAGAGCGGAGTATTCTTTATCAGCCTGAACAACAAAACAACAAAACCTGCAGACCCTATGGCTGAACAAATGGCGCTGATGCAAATACGCAGGTCACAAGAATCACAAGTTAGGAATTATGTAGGCCAGGCATTACAACAAACGATCAGTAAGAAAGCAGAAATAAAATACAACATATCTAATTTCTAAAAACTTACTAAAGAAATAACAAATCCCGGTTGCTACGAGCACCGGGATTTTTGTTTGTACACTTCTACGGCATAACAACGGAAACATCCCCGTAAACAACCTTAAAACACCACAAAAATGGCGTTACACAGCTCCAAGGTGTATTCCATTAAGCATAATGGAGCCACATTACCAAAATAGGCTCGTACAATACCCACAAAAACTATTTCTCTACAAATATTCCCCTATAAAATAATCACAATTGATAGGAGGCAAAAGAAGCATAACTGTACCATATACAACTA
>CANBTK010000228.1 GCA_947372365.1 Flavipsychrobacter stenotrophus
CAGGGGGCTTATTTTGTTGCCTCTGCCGCCGACAGCATTTACCTTAACCCGGCTGGCGGGCTGGACCTGAAAGGCTTTGCAACCGTGCTGGCTTTCTTCAAAGGCACTCTGGAGAAGCTGGAACTACAGCCTGAAATATTTTATGCCGGCAAGTTTAAAAGCGCCACTGAGCCATTCAGGGCCGATAAAATCAGCGACCCTAACAGGGAGCAGATTGCGGCCATGCAAAGCGGCCTGTGGAATGAGTTCCTGAGTGCCAGCGCACAGTATGCACACACCAGCCCCGAGGCTATTAACAAACTGGCTATTGACGGCACCATACAGTTCCCGGCGGATGCTTATAAGAATAAACTGGTTGCGGGCCTGCTGTACTGGGATGAGGTGGAAAGCCGCATAAAAGCTAAAACCGGCCGTGCAGCCAAAGACGAAATTAAATATGTGGCTATTGACGACTATGCCGCTACCAACCGTATGGCTGATAAAGTGAGCGAGAACAGGGTGGCTGTGCTTATAGCTGAAGGCGAAATTGTAGATGGCGACCAGGAAAACGAAGCGCAGATTGCCTCTAAAACATTTTGCGAGGAAATAAGGAAAGTGGCTAATGACGACAAAATAAAGGCAGTAGTACTGCGGGTAAACTCGCCCGGTGGCAGCGCCCTGGCATCGGAAGTGATACTGAGGGAACTTAACCTACTGAAGCAGAAAAAGCACCTGGTAGTTTCTATGGGCGACTATGCAGCATCTGGCGGCTATTACATCTCCAGCAATGCCGATAGTATTTTCGCTATGCCTAATACCATTACCGGCAGCATAGGCGTGTTTGGCATGATGTTCAGCATGGATAAGCTGGCCAAAAACAAGCTGGGCATCACCTTCGACGAGGTGAAGAATGCTCCTTTTGCCGATATGCCTACTACATCGCGCCCATTAACACCTGTTGAGGCACAGCGCATGCAGGCTTCAGTAGATGCTATTTACGAATTGTTCAAAAACCATGTGGTGGATGGCAGGAAGCTTAATAAAGCAGAAGTGGACAGCATAGCCCAGGGCCGCATATGGACGGGCACTGACGCTAAAGGCCTGCACCTGGTTGACCGCCTGGGCACCCTTAATACGGCTATTGCCTGTGCCGCTGGCCTGGCCAAGGTAAGCGACTATAAAGTAGTTACTTACCCCGAGCCATTCGATAAACTGGAAATGTTCCTGCGCAGGTTTAAAAACAACACCGCCGCAAGCGCAGCCGTAAAGCAGGCTATGAAAGAAGACATGGCTACCGAATATAGCTGGTATGAAAAACTACAGAGCCTCCGCAAAATGAATGGCAAGGCGCTGATGGCTATGCCTTTTGTGCCTGAAGTAAATTAAAAAGGAAATCCCAAATTTGAAATCACAAATCACAAAGGGGAAATTCCAGATTTGAAATTCCAAATTCCAGGAAGGAAAATCAAATCCTAAGGGGAAAATTCCAAATTCAAAAAGGGAGAATCGAAATTCCAAAAGGAAAATTCTAAATCCATAAGTTAAAATATAATATATTACAAAGCCCTTCGCGTTGCGGGGGGCTTTGTATTTTAGATAGCTTACACAAAATATTATATAAATTTTGCGGGCAATAAATTGTTTGCTTACTTTTGCGCGCAACACCGAAATAAAGAAAATTACATTTTATGAAAAAACTCTTACTTAGCGCCCTGCTTTGCATGGCAGGGATTTTTACTACCCCTACCCTACATGCCCAATACATTAGGGTTTATGCTGGTGATTCTGCGGGCAGTAGCGGTTATTCCGGCGATGGCGGGCAGGCGACTGCAGCAAAGCTCAGCAATCCTTATGACCTTGCGTTTAACAGTTCCGGGACTCTGTACATTGTTGATGCAGGCAATAACAGGATACGTAAAGTAACGCCGGCAGGGGTTATATCAACCGTGGCAGGGCCATTTACAGGCAGTTATTCTGGCGACGGCGGCGCAGCAACGGCGGCCAGCGTATATAACCCGCAAGGTATTGCCGTAAACAGCAGCGGCGTAGTTTATTTTACCGACCCGGGTTTTCAGGTCATAAGGAAAATATCCACTTCGGGCACCATTACAAAAGTTGCAGGCACCCCCTATACCAGCGGGTATACAGGCGATGGTGGCCAGGCCACTGCTGCCAAATTATACAACCCCGGCTGCATTGCTATTGATGCGGCGGGCAATGTGTACTTTGCTGACCAGAATAACTACGCCATCAGGAAGATCAATACATCAGGCGTTATTAGCACCTTTGCCGGCACGGGGTCGTATGGCTACACTGGCGACGGTGGGGCTGCAACCGCAGCAACAATAACTACAGCCAGCGGCATGGCTTTCGATATTGCAGGCAATCTCTACTTTTCCGACCGTAATAACTTTGTGGTAAGGAAAATAAGCACATCGGGCATCATCACAACTGTTGCAGGCAACGGTTCGCCATATGGTACTCCAGGCATTGGCGGGCCAGCCACGGCAGCAAGCTTGTATTATCCCGGCGCGATCGTAGTCGATTCCGTCGGCAGTATTTTCATATCCGAACCTTCGTCATATACTGTCAAAAAAGTAGACGCCCACGGCATCATTACTAACGCAGTTGGCATAGGCACCGGGTCTGGCATCATTGGCTACCGTGGCCTGGCACTATATACCTTTACAATAACAAACGGCATGAGGCTTGACCCTGCTGGCAACCTTTTTTTAGCCGATGGCGGGAGCCACGCAATAAAGAAAGTTAACGTAGGCCTCGTAATAACTAATAATGAAGGTGGAAATATTTGTTCCGGCACTGCAGCAACTTTCGAAGCCATTTCATTCTGCGCGCATAAAGAGCCTTTTTACCAGTGGAAACTAAACGGCACCAATGTAGGGGCCGATACGACCGAATTTGTTACAACGAGCCTCGTAAACAACGACCAGGTTAGCTGCCAGATGAAACGGGCAACTACTACCGGGCAACTATTGGGCATATCCGATACTATAGTTATGGCAGTTGTAGGCACGCCGGGCATAACGCTGGGGGCTAACCCCGTGGCCTGCCCGAGCGATACTGTTGCTGCGCTCACCTACTCAGCTACCAGGGGCAACCCCATATCCTGCTACATAACATGGGGGGCAGCTGCTGCGGCACAGGGGTTTGTAGATACTGGCTACGGTGGCATTATTACCACACTGGCAGGCAACGCCTCAGCCGGCTACGGCGGCGATGGCGGTGCGGCCTCGGCGGCCAGCCTTAGCTTTGCAACCGGTGTAGTTGTAGATACCCTTGGCAACATATATATTGCCGACCGCTCTAATTACGTGATAAGGAAAGTAAATACATCGGGCATTATTACTACCATTGCCGGGACCGGCACTGGCGGCAATACAGGCGATGGCGGCCCGGCAACAAGCGCTAACATAAGCCCGTTCAGCCTGGCGAGGGATGCCGCAGGCAATATGTATTTTACAGATGTAGACAACAACATAATTCGCAAGATAAGTACCTCTGGCACCATATCGCGGGTCGCCGGCAACGCAAGTGCAGGCTATAGCGGCGATGGCGCTGCCGCTACCGCAGCGCAGCTACAAATACCCATAGGCATAGTAGTAACCAACAGCGGCACCATCTACTTTTCAGATGCCAATAACAATGTGGTACGTAAAATAAGCACATCGGGCATCATAACCACCATTGCAGGTACTGGCACGGCAGGCGCAAGCGGCAACGAAGGGCCTGCAACAGCTGCCATGATGTATAGCCCCACCGGCCTTGCCCTGGATGCTGCCGGCGACTTGTATGTCGCTGAATACAACAACCACATTGTAAGGAAAATAAGCATATCAACAGGCATTATACATGGTTTTTGTGGTGGCTATGGCCCCTACGGCACTTATAGTGGCTATGGAGGCGATAATAACCCAGCCTTATTCGCTACACTCTACGCCCCTGAAGGGGTGGCCATAGACGCTGCCGGGAATGTTTATATCGCAGACCGAGGCAACCATGTGGTACGCAAAGTGAACCAATTAGGCATTATCACAACCTATGCAGGATTGTATACCTACGGTTATGGCCCATACTACGGCGGCGATGGCCACCGGGCTAATGCAGCAACCATGCTTGCCCCAATTGACGTAACAACTGACAGAAAGGGCAACCTATATATAGCAGAGGGCGACAGGATACGTAAAGTAAACGGCATGCCTCCGTCCCCTATCAAATTTAAAGTCCCAGCTTCTGCGGCTGCCGGGGTTTATACAGGAACCATCACCATATCGAACGGTACTTGCTATGATACCAGCTATGATTTTAGCCTTACTAAAAACCCGCTTACAGCAGCGGGCATTATTGCCGGGCCAGCAACAGTTTGTGTGGGCAATAATGTTACGCTTACTGCCAGCATTTCAGGTGGTACCTGGAGCCGCAGGAACACCACTGCCAGCGTTACATCGGCAGGCGTGGTTACCGGGGTAACTACGGGTATTGATACTATTGTTTATACCGTTACCACCCCTTGCGGCACTGTAGTAGCGACCAAACCAATCGCTATTAACCCAATGCCAGCGGCAGGCACTATTACTGGCCCGTCGGTTGTTTGCCCTACCATCTCTATTACCTATACCAGCACAGGCACAGGCGGCACATGGGGCGCGGTTAACGCCAATGCGTCTATTACAACAGGCGGCGTTGCCACAGGCGTAACAGCAGGTGCCGATACCATTACCTACTCAGTAACCAATGGCTGTGGCACTGCTACTGCCACCAAACTGCTTACCGTAAACCCTGCGCCTAATGCGGGCACCATTTCAGGCCCGGCAACAGTATGCACAGGCACCAATATTACCCTTACCAATACTGCTACAGGTGGCACCTGGAGCGCAACCAACAGCCATGCTACCGTTACAGGCGCAGGCATTGTGGCAGGTGTTAGTGTAGGCACCGACACTATTGTTTATACCGCAACCAATACCTGCGGCACAGTTACAGCTACAAAAATAGTCAC
>CANBTK010000229.1 GCA_947372365.1 Flavipsychrobacter stenotrophus
CTTTGCCCCAGCCAGTTGCGGGCTACATAGTAGCTCACCTCGACACAACCCTGCAAGGCTTTGCGCCCCGGGCGGTAAGGGCTAATGCTAAGGTAGCCCCTTACAAGGCCATTTTCTTCTTCAACAATTACCGAGTAGGCTTCGTTTAAATGCCCGTTAAGCCAACTGGCCCTGCCTTCGGCATTTACGGCCTCGGTATCGGCAGTTTCAAATTGGGCAGCAATAGCCTCGTTGTAGATGTCAACAAGCCTTTGCAGGTCGGTAAATCTGGCGTTCCTGATCATGGCGCTTATCGGTTTCCTGCTGGCTGCAGGCAAGCCCAAAATACGCAATAGAAGCCAAATGCCCCTTGTTTGTCAACCGGGCCGGAATAAATATGCGGCCGCATGGGTGGGTTTATATTGGCTAAAACCCCTAAATTGCACTTATAAAAATCTATACGCTATGATGCTTAATGCCTTGTTCCTGTTTTCATTTTTCTTTGCGCCAACACCATCGCCTAAGGCAGATGTGCCAAAGAGTATTTATAGTTTTAAAGTAGAAGGCCTTACCGGCGGCAAGATTGATTTTGCCAAGTTTAAGGGCAAGAAAATTTTAGTAGTTAATACCGCTTCAAAATGCGGCTATACGCCACAGTACGAAGGGCTGGAGAAGCTATCGAAAAAATACGAAGGCAAGCTGGTAATTGTTGGCTTCCCTGCCAATAACTTTGGTTCGCAGGAGCCGGGCACCGATGGCGAGATACAGGAGTTTTGCCTGAAGAACTATGGCGTAAGCTTCCCTATGGCATCGAAAGTATCGGTAAAGGGCGACAACATTATACCGCTATACCTGTGGCTCACTAAAAAGAAATACAACGGTAAAATGGACACCGATGTAAAATGGAACTTCCAGAAATACCTCATCAGCGAAAAGGGCGAACTGATAGATATGTTCCCATCTAACGTAAAGCCTGATGATGCAAAGCTGATTGAGGCTATTGAAAAGTAAATTGATAAAAATGATGATCTGGTTGATAAATGGGCGGAAAGTTTCCGTCCATTTTTTGTAGGGCAGTGTTCAATGGCTAAGGCACACCCGCCTGTGGGGAAATCCGCTCCACACTACTTTGTATAAATTTATATTGCCTATATTTGTTGGCTAAATAGCTTTTATTAAGTCCCTGCTTACCATACTAATAATAGCATGCTTCTTTACATCCGCATTAGCGCAAGAGCCCGATAAAGTAAATGGCCTGGAACAAAGGGTTCGAAAGCTTGAGGAACGTATAGCTATGCTGGAGGGTAGAGTGGCAGCAACGGAGAGCTTGGCGTCTGCCGGCCAGCGAACAACCGACGCAAAGAAAATGTCAAAACTTGCATTGCAACACATGCGTGCGGAACGGCAAATTTTCAAAGCTGAAGATATCCGTAAAGCCGAAGAACTATATATCAGGGCTTCAGCACTGGTGCGCGAGGGTGGAAATTCAGAGGCCTTACTTGATAGCGTTGTGTCACTATACCCAAAGCTCAATAGAGCGGGGTGTGCCAGGCTCTACCGGGCGCAAATGGCCACCGGCGATGAAAAGATAGCTTTCCTCAACGATTGCATTAATCGATTTGGAACATGTTTCTATGGCGACGGTGCCCAGGTAGGCCCTTTAGCCATTTTTGAGCTCGCCAACTACTACCAGTTAATCGGGGAGGGCCATAATGCGCAAAAGCTGTTTAAACAGCTCAGCAAGGAATACCCCGAAGCTATTGACCATAATGGGGTATTGCTTACCGATAGACTATAATCATTTGTAGGGTCAATGCTGACTCCGATATGAACTTGGCCAAACGTTCAGATCGGAAAGGGAAAAGCTAACTTTGGAAACCAGGGCTGTATAATGAAAAGCACATTTTTTCTTTTTTTTTGTTTGCTTAGATGCTGTAATTGCGTTGCACAATCTTATAGCCAGCGGCTTGATTCAGTATCAACTCATGCTCGAACGGTTGCATGCCCAGGTAGCGTTTATTTTCCATATAGTGATAGCACATGGTTAAAGGATAGCCAGGAATTTATGGATACTATACTTGGCTATCTGAGGCAGCATGAGATGTACTCGATGCAGATATATGGTTTTACTGATGGTATCGGGAGCGATGATTTTAATTTGGCATTGTCGCAAAAGAGGGCACAACGAGTAATGAATTACTTTGTTTCAAATGGTATTGCCAGGGAGCGGTTGGTAGCGAAAGGGTTGGGGTATAGGAACAAAATGGCCGCTGAAACAAAGGCCAATGGTAGCGATGCCCCCGAAGGCCGTCAGTTGAATCGACGAGTTGAGTTTCGTATGCAAAATGACAACCCCGCCTCAAGAGTAAGTACCGGAGAAGAAGAAGAATAGATTCCGTTGCTGCTTATTAACAAGCAAACCACACATAAAAATGTGAATGCAAAACCCTGTTAATGGTATCGCCTCTCCCACCCACTATATTTGTAGAAAACCCGAAGCAATGAAGACGCAAAAACTATGCAATAACGCCATTCACCAGTCACTATTCACAATCCACAATTGACTTTGTATTTTTCAATTCCGCAGACACCAATGAACAACCCCACAACGGAACCATGCATTGAGCAATTAAACCATTGACCATTAAAAAACTACTTACTAATAATCCTTATTTCAACCCGGCGGTTCCGTATATGTTCTTCCTCTGTATTTTCAGGGTAAACAAGGGGTTTGGTATTGCCAAACCCTTTGTATTTCATACGGCCCGGCTCTATGCCCCTGCCAACAAGGTAATCAAATATGGCCTTCGCCCTTGTTTCCGATAGCCAGCCTGAATTATCTTCGTCTTTCTTATCCTTGCCATCGTGCGGGTCCATGCAGCAGATGTGCCCCTCTATCTGTATCCGCACCATATTGTTTTCCTTCATCAGGTGGTAAAGGTTTTCCAGTTCCGGTTTTGATTCGGGCAACACTTCATGCCTGTCGCCATAAAAATGCAGGTTTTTGAGCGCAACGGCTTCGTTTATCTTAATAGAAGTAAGGTCAATGCGGGTGCTTTTCGGTGGGGCGGCTGCAGCCCTTGCAGGCGCAACAGCCACTGCTTTAGCAGGCGCAGGGGGCGGAGCTGGCGGGCGCATTGCTGCTTCTATCCTTTCCTTTGTTGGGTTGCCATCTATCACTATCTGCACTTTCCTGTCGCTGGCTATGCCTTCCTTGCCAGCCACCGGTGCCCGTTCAATTTTCCCTTTCCCCATACACAGTGTGATGTCTTTTGCTTCAAAGCCCATGGCTATAAGGTAATCCATCACATTCTTAGCGCGAGCTTTAGACAGGGCTTCGTTATAAGCCTTGCCACCCAGGTAATCGGTATAGCCCAGCACAGTGAATTTTTGCCCGTGTATCAGCACATCGTGGAAAATAAGGCTGTCAATAAGCCCTTCCGCTTCTTTGCTTATTTTGGGGCTGTTAAGTGGAAAGTTTATGGCAACAGTATCATAAACCTGTGCGCTTAAGGCGTGTGCGCCAAAGATGAACGTGCAAGCCAATAGGAGCTTCCTCATAGGTAAATTCAGTTAATGGGATGGTTGCAAAGCATAGTGTGCTATTGCTCAGCTAAAGGTACATTTTATTAGCTTTTTATTCCCTGAAATTAACCACCTGTTTACCCAAAGTAAAATTCACCTACCTTCATGCCCAACAAAATTTCGTAAGGTTTTATGGCCCGGATGGTAATAGCTATTATCCTTTTTCTACTGTCATTGCTTTCTGTGTTCCGCGCCCCGGCCCTGTACCTATGGTATGCATCTATATTTGTTTCTGAACTGCCGCTGGTATTTATGGCTGTTACTGCTGCTGTTGTGGCCTGGGCTTTGCTGGCAGGCAGGGCAGGCTTGCCCGCTGCCTGTATAGGCTCGGTTGCCTTTTTGTTATTCCTCTCGCCCGTAATACGTGCATACAGCGTGGGTGCCAGCATTGATAAAGACCTTGATGCCGCGCTGGATGTGCCGCCACAAGAACAGAAGCAAGGTAAAGTGCCCTTTAGTTTTATGGGCATGCTTACAGGCATCAACAGCCGCCAAAGCCACTATGTTGTAAAAACCTATAAAACCGCAGGTGGTGCCAGCCTTACGCTGGATTATTACCCGTCGTGCAAGCCGGGGCCCTGCCCGTGCCTGGTAGTGGTGCATGGCGGCTCGTGGAGCAGTGGCGATAGCCGCCAGTTGCCCGGGCTCAATCACTACATGGCTAATGCAGGGTATAATGTTGCGTCAATCAATTACCGCCTTGCGCCACAGTATGTAAGCCCTGCGCCGGTAGAGGATGTTTTTGATGCCTTCGCCTACCTTAAAGCCCATGCGCAGGAACTGCGGATAGATACTGCAAAGTTGGTGATGCTGGGCCGCAGTGCCGGCGCGCAAATAGCATTGGTAGCAGCCTACAGCCCCCAGTTACGCGGCCTTTGCGGCATAGTGGATATGTACGGGCCTGCCGATATGGTTTGGGGCTACAACAACCCTAATACGCCACTGGTTATGAATTCGTGCGAGGTGATGGAAGGTTACCTCGGTGGCACTATGGCGCAATACCCTGAAAAATATAAGGAAAGCTCGCCTGCGGAATGGGTCTCGGCTGGCATACCCCCAACCCTTATTATACATGGTGCCATTGACCCCCTGGTTGCTTATAAGCATAGCCCCAGGCTCATAGAAAAACTGCAAAAGGCGGGGGCTAAATACTACTTCCTTTCGCTGCCCTGGGGCACACATGGCTGCGATGCCACCCTGAACGGCCCCAGTGGCCAGCTATCTACTTATGCCATAGAAAGGTTTATGAAATTGGTTACAAAGTGAACTACTTTACAACCAATAGTTTTTGCGTTGACGATACCGCGCCGTTCACTACAATGTTGTAATAGTATAAGCCTGGTGTCAATAGGGAATTATCGAGCATAATGAACCCGAAGTGGTTGTCCACCTGGCACGTCTTTATCCTTACGCCATTAT
>CANBTK010000230.1 GCA_947372365.1 Flavipsychrobacter stenotrophus
GAGGCTTACTACCAGTATTTATTCAATGTGCCGATAGAAATAAAGGCGGGTTCGTCTTACTCCGCGCTTGACCAGGGTTCCGGGTACTCCCGTTATTTCCCCGATACTTTGAAGAACGCCGGCACAGGCTATAACTATGGCTTTGAGGCGACGCTGGAAAAAGGCTTTAGCCATGGTTTTTATTTCCTGCTCACGGGCTCGGTATTTGAGTCAAAAGCCAAGGGTAATGATGGCGTGTACCGCAATACCGATTACAACAGCCACTATGCGGGCAATATATTGCTGGGCTACGAAAGGAAGCTGGGCACTTATAGTACGCTGATAACCGGGCTTAAAATAACCGTGCTGGGTGGCAAATTATATTCGCCTGTAGATTCCGCGAAGTCATTGGCGTATGGCGATGCAGTTGTTGTAGAAAACGAACGCAACACCCTTAAGTTTAAAGACTACTTCCGTGCGGATATGAAGGTGGGCGCGAGGTTCAACTCTAAGAAAGTAACCCATGAACTTGGCCTTGACCTCGTGAATATTTTCAACACTAAAAACGAGCTCGCCAAGACTTACAGCCAGGGGCTTGCCAACCTGGGGCAAAGCCCGTTTTTTACTACCTACCAGCTAGGCTTCCTGCCTATATTTTACTACCGCATTGACTTTGGCGTAGGGAGGAAGAAAGGGAAGGAATAAGCGAAAACTATGAAGGAAAATAATTTAATCAGATGTTGCTGCCTGCCCCGGAGGGGCTGCCTGTTTGTAGTAAACTCCGGATTCTTATGGACAATGCCCAGTATGGGCTATCCTTGATTTACAACTTTGGATAGCCCATACTGGGCATTGGTTCTTTTGGGTTGTTTTGCTACAAACAGATAGCGCCTAAGGCGCATTACATCTTATGCAGTGTGGTTGAACAGATATGTGTACAAGGGAGCTTCAAGAGTTATAGCCATTATGTAGTTACAGTAGCCCAATGAATTCAATACTGTTTTTTTAGTGGCAATTTGTCAACACCGTATTGCCATGAAGGGCGTAATACACTACGCATCTTTAATGCCCACTTCCGGCTTTGTGCCTTTGCGTGAAATAGCTACTAAAACAATTTACAGTTCCACCTTCGTAAACTCAAATTTACTGCCGTCAAATAAGCCTTTGTCGCTCAACTTTAGTGAGGGTATCACCAGTAGCGCCATGAAGGAAAGCGTCATGAAAGGTGCATGCAACTGAGTGCCTATTTTCTTTGCCAACCTGTCAATTTCTTTATAGTCTTCGGCAACAGAATAGCCATCGGCCAGCGACATAAGGCCCGCTACAGGCAAGGGCATAGCAGACACATTGTCTTTGTTTTCGGCTACCGAAATGCCGCCTTCATTATCTATGAGTGCATTAACTGCGGCGCACATGCTTTCGTCGTCAACACCTACCGCAATAATGTTGTGGCAGTCATGCCCAACTGTTGATGCAATAGCGCCTGACTTTAACCCAAAGCTCTTAATGAATGCTACGGCCACCGGGGCATCTGGCTCGTAGCGGTTGATAACTGCAAGCTTTAAAATATCGTTGGCTGTATCGCTTACCAGGAAGCCGTTTTCCACTTTCGCTTTCAGTATCAGCTGGCTGGTAACCAATTGGCCTTCCACGGCTTTTATCACCTTTATCATTGGTGAGCGGCCCCTAGCTTTTAAGGCAAAATCCTGTTCGGTTTTTGGGTTGGCTTTGAAATTATTTATGGGTGATTCTGCAACGTAGGGCAAAAGGGTGTGCCCGTTCTCGCTTACCAGTTCGCCGGCAATATAAGTTTGCAAAACAGCCAGTTCGTCAAGGTTGTTTACCACTATAAAATCGGCAGGGTCATTAACCCTTAGCATGCCTACAGGCAGTTTGTAGTGCAGCACGGGGTTTACGCAGGCTGCGCGCAGCACATCATAAAGGCCGTAGCCTTTTTTAAGCGAACGCTGCACCAGTGCATTAATGTGGTTCAGCACCAGCTCGTCAGGGTGCTTGTCATCGCTGCAGAACATTACCTTTTCGGGGTGCAGTTTCAGCAAATCGCAAAGCGCCTCATAATTTTTAGCGGCGCTGCCTTCCCTTATCAGTATGTGCATGCCCACCTTTACTTTATCCAGCGCTTCGTCCAGCGTAAAACATTCGTGGTCGGTAGTGATGCCGCTCGATGCATATGCAGCGGCGGTTTCGCCACGCAGGCCCGGGGCATGGCCATCTACGGGCTTGCCTACTTTGTGCGCGGCCGCAATTTTGGCCATTACTTCGGGGTCTTTGTTCAGTACGCCGGGATAGTTCATCATCTCCGATAAGTACCAGATATCGCCGCTCTCCAGCAGTTCGGCTACATCCTTTGCATCCAGCGTAGCGCCAGCAGTTTCAAAGCTGGTAGCAGGTACGCACGATGGAGCACCAAAGAAAAATTTGAAAGGCGTTTTTTTGCTGTTATCTATCATGTATTGCACGCCTTCCTTGCCGCACACATTGGCAATTTCATGCGGGTCGGAAACTGTGGCAACGGTGCCATGCACCACAGCCATATTGGCAAATGCGGTGGGCACCAGCATAGAGCTTTCTATGTGTATATGTGCGTCAACAAAGCCCGGCAGCAGGTATTGGCTGTCTGCGCTTTCTATTTCTGTAATGGATTGTATAATGCCATTTTCAACACTAACCTGCGCAGGGTATATGCGCCGTTGGAAAAGGTCAATCAGTTGGCCCGTGATGGTAAATGAATGCATACTCAAATATACTTACAATTATTTATTACCTTAGTCAAAAGTATTCAGTAGTTAGTGCGCCAGTGTTAACAGTACGTAAAGTTACGGACGTTGCACCATATACAAGCAGGCACACCAGGTACAATACGGCATAATAAACGGATAGTAACATATGTACAGGATAGGGCAAGGGATTGACTTTCATAAATTAGTAGAGGGCAGGGAATTTTGGTTAGGCGGGGTATTGGTCCCGCACAGCAAAGGCGCATTGGGGCATTCTGATGCCGATGTGCTGCTGCACGCTGTTTGCGATGCCCTTCTGGGTGCATTGAGCCTGGGCGATATAGGCAAGCATTTCCCCGATACCGACGCCGCATACAAGGGGATAGACAGTAAGCTGCTGCTGAAAAGGTGCGGCGAACTGATTGCTGAAAGGGGCTATGGCGTTGTAAACATTGATAGCACCATACTGCTACAGGCACCTAAAATTATGAAGTACGTACCGGCAATGTGCGAAGCAATAGCAGGGATACTGGGCATTACAGTTGAGGATGTTTCTATAAAGGCAACCACTACCGAGCAGCTCAGCTTTATAGGCAGGGAAGAGGGTATTGTGGCAACGGCCAACGTGCTGCTGGTGAAAAAGTAGGCAGCTATTTGTATTTATGCCTGCCTTTCAGGCGATACCATTAAGCTAAGAATTGATGCTAAGGGCATTGCAGGTGTTATTATAAGTTTTTGTCTTTTCATGCGATACCTACGGCATCGGATAAAACCCGCGCCAGGCCTATAGATATTTTATGCCTTCAGCATCGTAGCTTTTATCTGTGCCCTTGATTTTTCTGCGTTACATTATACCAATTTCACACCAAACTTCGGCATGTGAACATCCCCTCAGAGCTTCGCTCGTGCATTTGCAAGCATCCTTCCAAGGCTACCGTGTACCCACACTTTTTTAATCGCACTTGTGTCACGAAATGCGCCGTAGGCGCTATCGGTTTGTAGTAAAAAGGCCCCAAAAAGGTGGTGCCCAGTATGGGCTATCCTTTACAATACAAAATCGGATAGCCCATACTGGGCATTGTCCACAAAATTTAATGGGTTACTACAAACCGCCAGCCCCTACGGGGCAAAGCACATTCTGAAAATAACTTGTGGGTACACGGTAGCTTCCAAGGGGAATAGCTATGCTGCGTTTGCGTTTGTGTTCACAATATTGTTGATGCCGCTCTCACAGCACCACACGCTTACTAAACAACCACGTTGTCTGTTTCATCTTCTTGCTTCCTGGTGCCAGCTATTTTGGCTATAACAACAAACAATACGGGCACCACGAATATGGCCAGCGAGGTAGCGGCAAGCATACCGCCAAAAACGGTAAAGCCTATTGTGCGGCGAGCTACTGCGCCAGCGCCGGTTGCGAGTACGAGAGGCAGTACCCCTAGTATAAACGCCAGCGACGTCATGATGATGGGGCGCAGCCTGAGCTTAACGGCTTCCAATGTAGCCTGTAAAATATCTTCGCCCTGGTCCACCCGTTCTTTTGCAAACTCTACAATAAGGATGGCATTTTTTGCCGAAAGGCCTATGAGGGTAATAAGCCCTATCTGTGCATAAACATTGTTGGTAAGGCCAGGCACGAAGGTGAGCGTAAGTATAGCCCCGAATGCGCCTATTGGCACTGAGAACAAAACCGAGAAGGGTATAGACCAGCTCTCATATAATGCGGCCAGGAACAGGAATACGAAAATGATGGATAGCAGGAAGATGTAGATGGTAGATGAGCCCGCATGTTCTTCTTCATAACTAAGGCCTGAAAATTCGTAGCCATAGCCTTCTGGCAGTGTTTTGGCTGCAATGCGTTTCAGTGCATCCAGTGCCTGCCCGCTGCTGAAGCCAGCTTTTGGCGAGCCATTCACTTCGGCGGAGCGGAATACGTTGAAGTGCGAAATGAGCGGCGCTGTTTCGGTAGGCGTATAAGAAATGAGCGTGCCCAGTGGCAGCATCTGGCCAGCGGAGTTGCGCACATAGAATTTATCCATCTCGCTTATCATGGTGCGGAAGTTGGTATCTGCCTGCACTACTACGTGGAAGTTGCGGCTGTAAAGGCTGATGTCGTTAACGTAGAAGCTGCCCATGTACGTTTGTATAGTGCTGAAAACATCGGAGATATTTACACCCATTTTTTTGCACTTTTCGCGGTCAACAGTTACATTATAGCTAGGCGTGTGTGCGCCATAGAAACTGAA
>CANBTK010000231.1 GCA_947372365.1 Flavipsychrobacter stenotrophus
GCCTGCGCATACGGTAGTAGTACCTGTTATGGCTGCCGGTGCCGGTAACGGATTAACAGTAACCATGGCGGTATCGGTAGCCGTACCGCAGGCATTGGTTACGGTGTAAGATATAATGGCAGTGCCTGCTGTTATACCAGTCACCACGCCTGTACCACTCACATTGGCAACAGAGGTATTACTGCTTGTCCAGCTACCACCGCTGGCGGCATCTGTAAGTGTAGTATTGGCACCCTGGCAAACGGTTTGTGTACCAGTGATCACACCAGCACTCAGCGCAGGAAGTACGGTTACCAGTGCAGTATCAGAAGCAGTGCCGCAGCTGTTTGTTACGGTATAAGATATAACAGACGAACCAGTCGCCACGCCGGTAACCACACCTCCGGTACTAACCGATGCTTTGGCTGCATTGCCGCTGCTCCAGGTGCCGCCACTAGCGGCATCTGTAAGGGTCGTAGAAGCGCCTACGCAAACGATCTGTGTGCCGGCAATGCTGCCTGCATTAGGCAGTGGGTTAACGGTGACCCCGTAGGTGGCAAAAGCGCTGCCGCAACTGTTGGTATAGGTATAAGATATGATTGGGCTTCCTGCGCCAACCCCGGTTACAACTCCTGTAGTACTTACAGTAGCCATAGCGGTGTTGCTGCTGCTCCATACGCCGCCGGTAGTAGCATCGGTGAGGGTAATGTTAGAACCCTGGCATACGGTTGTAAGGCCTGCTATGCCTGCCACGCTGGCTATTGGGTTTACTGTTATTAATTGGGTTGCAGTTGCTGTACCGCAACTGGTTGTTACAGTGTATGAAATGGTTACCACGCCTACTGCAATGCCTGTTACTGAGCCAGTAGTACTAACTGTGGCAAGTGCAGTGTTGCTGCTGCTCCAGGTGCCGCCTGTTGTGGCATCTGCAAGAGTAATAGACGAGCCAACACAAACAGCCGTAGGGCCAGTAATTGTGCCTGCACTTGCAGCCGTAGTTACTGATACCACTGAAGAAACAGTAAACGTTCCGCAAGGGTTGGTAACTGTATAAGAAATGGTTGCAGAACCTGCGGTTACGCCCGTTACAATGCCTGTTGCGTTCACACTGGCAATGGCGCTGTTGCTTGTTGTCCAGGTGCCTCCGGTTGTGGCATCGGCTAATGTTATGTTAGCACCCGCGCAAACCGTATTTGGCCCTGTAATAGGCGTAATGCCTGATGACGAATAAACTGTAATTACCTTAGAAACGGTGGTTAATCCGCACGCATTGCTTACCACATAATTAATGGTATCAACGCCTGCAGTTACGCCAGTTACTAAACCCGACGCGCTGACATTCGCACTGCTGTTAGTGGCACTCCATGTGCCTCCGCTCGTAGCGTCAGTTAACGTTGTCGATGACCCCGTACAAACTGTTGAAGCCCCTGCGATAGCATTCACAACAGGGAAGGTATTAACAGCCATGCTATAAATGCTGAAAGCTGTACCGCATGATGTAACTAATGTGTAGGTTATGGTAGCGCTGCCTGCACTAACGCCAGTTACAACTCCTGTGCTGCTGATTGAAGCGATAGCCGAATTACTGCTGCTCCATGTGCCGCCTGATGTAGTATCCGCTACTGCAATAGTATTGCCTACGCATACTGATGAAGGGCCTGTTATGGTTCCTGCATTAGTTGGCGAACTGGCCACAGTTATTATTTTGGTTGCGGTAGTGGTGCCACAGCTATTTGTTTTGGAGAAGGTTATAGTAGCGCTGCCAGTGGCTACACCCGTAACAATACCTGTGGTACTACCTACCGATGCAATAGCAGCATTGCTGGTACTCCATGTGCCGCCTGTAGCAGTATCGGTTAATGTAATATTGGTACCGGTGCATACGAATGACGCACCTGAAATAGGGCTGACCGTTGGCAGTGGGTTAACCGTGACAACAGTACTCACCGACGTATCGGTACAAAGGAATGAATTAGTGACTTTCACTTTGTAAGTGCCTGATGCTGATGCAGTATAGGATGCCGATGTAGCGCCTGCAATTACTGAAGTACCATTAAGCCACTGGTAGGTATTCCCTGCTCCCGCATTTGATGTAAGTAAAACGCTCCCGCCTACGCAAAACGTTGTAGGGCCGCCGACCGTTACCGTGGTATCAGGTAGTGGGTTTACAAATACTCTAATAGTATCTGTAACTGTACAGCCTGATATTGATGTGCCGGTTACAGTATAAGTTGTGGTGGTTGATGGGCTTGCCGAAGGGCTTGCGCAGTTGGTGCAAGATAGGCCAGTGGTAGGCAACCATGTATAGCTGGTAGCGCCGTTTGCAGACAAAGTTGTTGACGAGCCTAAGCAAATAGTATCGGCAGCCGCGCTGATGCTGATAGACAACGAATTTAAAGCGGAATCAATATACGATGCGTTAAGGATGTAAGTATATTGGAAGGTAACGCTATCGCCTGCAGCTATATTTCCCAGGCTGAAATCAAGCGCAATACCAACGTCGTTTGTCGCAGTATAGCCTGCTGTGTAATGGTAAGTGGTTGCCTGGCTATCAATTGCAGGGATAGTATAAGAAGGAGCAAGGCCTGCATCAAAAACGCAGCATTTAGCACGGCAATCTTTGGTACCCAGTCCCAGGTAGGCATTGGTATAGGTAACGCCTGTTGTTGAGACCAATACCTTGTTATCGGTACTTGGCAACTGGTGTGTAATAGTGTTTATTGTTGGGTAGCCGCCACCGGGTGCAGTTACTTCATTATCGGGGTCCACGGTCCTCAGGTAATATACTTTATTCAGCGTGCTGGCCGTAGTGTTTTTCATTGTAATGCTCACCACAAAAAACAGTTTTGTAGTGTCCATTGTCGTAGTTTGAGTTAGTTCTATCCCACTACCATTGCCCCTCCAGACGCCTGTTTTGGTTGAGCCGGATGTACTGAATCCGATATTGGTTCCAGTAAACGAGCCACCAGCATACCCACTTGCGCCCGATGTGACTAATGCGGGCATATAACCGGTAGTTTGTACGCCATTAACGGAAATTGCCCAGCCTTCCTGCGGCTGGCCCGGTAAATAGAAATCGCCGAAATAGGGTGGCGTACCCACTGTCCAGCCATCCCTGTCATAATCGGCAACGAAGCCAAGGAACCTGTTAGATGAACTGGTTGTTCCTAATAAAGGGTCATAAAAGGTAAAACTGCTGGGCAGGTTGGGATGGTATCCGGTTGGCGCAGCGGTTGTACTACCAAAAGCCCCGTTGGGTGCTATGCCTATTTCAATATAAGCACCCTGCAGGAAAACGTTGTCACCTACCAATTGGGCCTTAGCAGCAAATTGGGCTGATGCAATAATAGCAAGGGTGCAGAGGAACGTGCGAAAAACAGGTAGAAATCTTTTATTCATGACAAAAAATTGAAAACGTATTATAGTATTTTAAAAAAATAAAGTGCCGCTATCACGTATGATAAAATAGGAATATTTGGTTGGGATGCGTCTGCAAATTAGTACAAAATGTAGACATTTTTATTAAAAAATAGCGGAAATTGTTCATATTCCACAAAGCGAAGGCCCTAAGTTTAACCCATGGTTATTACCATTTTTTGTTTTGGGTCTCGGGTGGGCAGATGCGTGTATGAACATGCATTTTTTTGCCATGAATTAGCCTGGGTTTAGTTTGGGTTACTTTTTAAAAAATTAAAACCCAATGCGAAAATTTTATCTAAATTGGCAGCTGGCAACAAAACAATAGCAAACAAAGAATTACTAATATGGAATTTAGCGCACAGCAGATATCGGGGATACTGGGAGGGCAGATAGAAGGCAACCCAGATGTGAAAATAAGTAAATTGTCAAAAATAGAACAAGGCGAGCCCGGTTCGATATCATTTCTTGCCAATCCCCTGTATACGCAATATATTTATACAACAACGGCATCAATAGTCATCATTAGTAAAGATTTTGTACTTACAGCCCCGGTTACAGCAACGCTGATAAGGGTAGATAATGCAGGCAATGCATTTGCGAAACTGCTGGAAATGTACAACCAGGTAAAATTGAATAAATCGGGCATTTCGCCTCAGGCTTACATTTCGCCAAAAGCAACAGTGGGCAGCAACATCTATGCAGGCGAGTTTGCAGTGATAAGCGATAGTGCCCAAATAGGCAACAACGTAAAGATTTACCCGCAAGTGTATGTTGGCGAAAATGTAACGGTAGGCGATAACACGACGCTTTTTGCAGGGGTTAAAATTTACTCCGACTGCGTAATAGGTAAAGATTGTATTATTCATTCAGGCACAGTAATAGGCAGCGACGGTTTCAGGTTCGCACCAGAAAATGAAGAAGGCAACAGGAAAATACCGCAAATAGGCAATGTAATAATAGAAGATGATGTGGAAATAGGCGCCAATTGCGCGATTGACAGGGCTACGTTAGGTTCTACCATATTGCGCAAGGGTGTAAAATTCGATAACCTTATACATATAGCCCACAACGTGGAGGTAGGGGAGAATAGCTACCTGGCTGCATGCAATGTGGTTGCGGGTTCCACCAAAATAGGTAAAAACTGTATGTTCAGCGGCCAGGTGGGCATAGTAGGGCACCTCAATATTGCCGATAACACCATCATCACCGCCCAGTCAGGTATATCAAAAAGCATCACTAAGAAAGGAGAAGTGTATATGGGCAGCCCAGCTTTCGATGCCAATAAATACCGCAAAGCCTACATCCATTTCCGCAACCTTGATGCCCTGGCACAAAGGGTAGATAAGTTGGAGAAGCAGGGGAAAGGGTAAGTAATTGGGGATTTGGTAACTCTCTCGGGAGTTCAGTGTAGCGTTCCCGTGCCAGTAGGGATCCACTTACCTTAACAGGGTCATTGCGAGGCCCTTCGCCGAAGCAACCTCACAACTGCATGGGTTAAGATTATACTTTGCGCATCACTTGTGAGGTTGCTTCACTACGTTCGCAAAGACCGTGTTTTTA
>CANBTK010000232.1 GCA_947372365.1 Flavipsychrobacter stenotrophus
TGACGCTGGATGAACTGAAAGAAATAAACAGCAATATGCGCACGGCTATTGGCGATGCCGGCGGCCGCATTGATAAAGTATATTCCTGCACAGCAATACTGGATAGCGACCATAACCGCAAGCCTAATACGGGAATGGGCGAACAGGCACAGCAGGACTACCCGGTAATTGACTTTAAGCGCAGCATTATGGTAGGCAACAGCCTCAGCGATATGGAGTTTGGCAAAAGGCTGGGCATGCATACTGTGTTCCTTACCAGTAAATATGAGCCATTCCCGTTGCCGCACGATGTAATAGATGAGCAATACCCATCGCTTATAGAGTGGGCACGGTCGCTGGCACTTGCCGAGATGGCAGGGTAGGGCTTTTGCTTTTTACTGCACTAGCTGTTGCGCGTCCTTTTTACTATATTTACGCACAAAACCGGGTAGCCGGCTTGTATTGCAATATTTGTTGCAGGCAGGCCTTTAGCCCGTTAATGTAATTACACGATAAAAGCCGTTTCTATGAAAAATTATAGTAAACAAGGGTTGAGGGTAGCAGCTTTAAGCCTGTTTTGTATGGCTTGCGTAGCAGGGAATTCTGCAATTGCGCAATCTTCCGAGGTTCATTCTGACAATTTTGGGACCAACAACCAGTATTATTACAAGCAGATTAATGATGGCTCTTTTTCCAACGCCAGCTACGAAAAATTAGACTACTCCTACAACAATTTCTACGAGATACTGGCCCCTTACGGGCAATGGATAGAGGATGCCCAGTATGGCTATGTGTGGAGCCCTGATGTAGATGCATCGTTCCGCCCCTACTTTTCGGGCGGGCATTGGGCTATGACAGATTATGGCAACACATGGGTATCGGAATACCAATGGGGCTGGGCCGTGTTCCACTATGGGCGCTGGACATTTGATGCCTATTATGGCTGGTTGTGGATACCCGGCTCACAATGGGGCCCTGCCTGGGTAAGCTGGCGCAGCGGCCTGGGTGTTTTTGGCTGGGCGCCATTGGCCCCCGGTTACGAATTTTCGGCAAAAGAGCTGAACCAGTACACACCGCCTAAAGACTGGTGGGTTTACCTGGCTCCTGAATACCTGTATGGCGGCGACTACTACCGCTACCTGTATGGTGCTACTGGCAGCAACGTTACCCGCAAGAATACCACCCCAATGGATAATACGTATGAGCACAAAGGCGTAACCTATGTTGGCGGGCCAAGCGCCAAGCAGGTTGGGCTGCTCACCATAAGGCCCGTGCCATTGTTCCATATTAATAATGCAGGCACGCCAAGGGCTGAGTATGTGCATCACGAAACCATTAAGATGTTCCGCCCGGCTGAAATAAAGCAGGTGCCGGAATCAGGTGAACATGTAACGCCACCCAATGTAATAACAGCGCCTAAAGTAATTTCTTCCAAGCCTCAGGCTATTACAATAAATGGGGGCAACAATCCACAGTTCAGGGTTGACCTGCCAAACATAATCAAGCATACCCCGCGTACAGTAGCACCAGTTAAGTACACTACTGATATTAAGAAAGGCAGCAACTGGGAAGAAGAGCACAGGGCCGATAAGTACCCTTACAAAACCGACCTCAATGTACCTGACCCGGTTCGGGCGGGCGGTTCCAATACCATAAAAAGGCCTGAAAAAGCCAAGGTGCCAGAACAGGGCAACCAGGCCCCAGAGCCGGTAGAAATACCTAAGGAAAAGAAAAATGCACAGCCACCGGTTAACCCCGAGCAGCACCCCGACCCGGTACCTGAAATGCCAAAGCCTAAAAACGACCCTCCGGCACCCACACCTAAACAGCACCCGGAACCAATAACCAAGTAGCCGTTACGCTTAATAGTGTAAAAACAGCCATGTTTATAACGTTGGCTTTATCCAATATTCTATAATGCAGGGGCCAGATTTTTGAACTCCTGCATTTACTTTTAGATTAAATTGCGCCCAATAAAGAATAACAATGTCAGAAGTATTGAACCAATATAATGAAGATAGTATCCGGTCGCTGGACTGGAGGGAACACATAAGGCTGCGCCCAGGCATGTACATAGGCAAGCTGGGCGATGGCAGCAGCATGGACGATGGTATTTATGTGCTGGTGAAAGAGGTGGTGGATAACTGTATTGATGAATTCGCAATGGGCCAGGGCAAGCGCATTGAAATTAAGATAGCCGATGGCGAAGTGTCGGTGCGCGACTATGGCCGCGGCATTCCGCTGGGCAAAGTAGTAGATGTAGTAAGCAAAATAAACACAGGTGCCAAGTACGATAGTAAAGCCTTCCAGAAGTCGGTGGGCCTGAACGGGGTAGGTACCAAGGCCGTGAACGCCCTAAGCAAATACTTTAAGGTGGCTTCGGTGCGTGATGGCAAAATGAAGGTAGCGGAGTTTGAAAGAGGGGTTTTGACCAAGGAGCATAAAGAAACAACTACCGACCAGGGGAATGGTACCCTTGTGGTTTTTCGCCCCGATGAAACTGTATTCCGCAGCTACCACTTCCTGCACGAATACCTTGAAAACCAGATATGGAACTACTGCTTCCTGAATGCCGGACTGCAGATAAACTTTAACGGTCGCAACTTCTTATCAAAGAATGGCCTGCTGGACCTGCTTACCCGCAAAACCAGCCCGGAAACCAATAGATACCCCATTATACACCTTAAAGGCGCTGATATTGAAGTTGCTGTAACGCATACCGGCGACTATGGCGAGGATATTTATTCGTTCGTGAATGGCCAGCATACCACACAGGGGGGTACACACCAGGGCGCTTTCCGTGAGGCATTTGTAAAGGCGATACGCGATTTTTATAAAAAAGACTATGACGCATCGGACGTAAGGCAGAGCATATGCGCTGCTATATCGGTAAGGGTGCAGGAGCCTGTGTTTGAGTCGCAGACCAAAACTAAATTAGGCTCGCAATACGTATCGGAAGGCGGCCCGTCAATGAAGGCATTTATTGGCGACTTCCTGAACAAAGAACTGAATAACTACCTGCATAAGAACCCCGCTGTTGCCGATGCCATTAAAAAGCGCATAGAGCAGAGCGAAAGGGAACGCAAAGAACTTTCGGGCATACGCAAGCTGGCTAATGAAAGGGCGAAAAAAGCTAACCTGCATAACAAAAAACTAAGGGATTGCCGCATACACCTCAACGACGACCCACCAGCAAAAGGCAAGGACGAATTTAACCTGAAACAGCAGGAGTCAACCATATTCATAACGGAAGGGGACAGTGCGAGCGGGTCAATAACCAAGAGCCGCAATGTGGAAAGCCAGGCGGTATTCAGCCTGCGAGGTAAGCCGCTGAACTGTTTTGGCCTAACCAAGAAGGTGGTGTACGAAAACGAAGAATTTAACCTGCTGCAGCATGCCCTTAATATAGAAGAAGGGCTGGACGGGTTGCGCTACAACAACATAGTAATAGCTACCGATGCCGATGTGGATGGCATGCACATCCGCCTGCTGATAATGACCTTCTTCCTCCAGTTTTTCCCTGACCTGGTAAGGGGCAACCACATCTACATACTGCAAACGCCGCTTTTCCGTGTGCGCAATAAACAGAAAACCATTTACTGCTATACCGACGAAGAGCGCCAGCGCGCCATACACGAAATAGGCGCAAAGGCAGAGATAACCCGCTTCAAAGGCCTGGGTGAGATAAGCCCCGAAGAGTTTGCCCGCTTCATAGGCGATGACATCCGCAAAGACCCCGTCCTCATTAATCAGGAATTCCAGATAAAAGAAATGCTCTCCTACTTCATGGGCAAAAACACCCCTGACAGGCAGACATTTATTATTGATAACCTCCGCATAGAGAAGGATTTGGCTGAGGAGTTGGGGGTTGAGGTGGGGTAGGGTTGCGGAAGTAAATACTTCCTGAATGATGGGCCGAAGGAAATCCTTCGGCCAGTGTGAGTAATGGTTTTGAATGCAATAGTAGAATTATACCAGCTGGAATGAATCAAAAGCTAAAAATACTGTTTGTCTGCACAGTAAACCGGATGAGAAGCGCAACGGCACATAGTATCTATTCTGATGATGAAAGGTTTGAAGTGAAATCTGCCGGAACTGATAAATCTGCCAACGTTGTTATATCAAAGGAAATACTAGATTGGGCTGATTCGGTAATAGTAATGGAGAAGCAGCACAGAAATTTTATTCAGGCCCACTTTAAGGATATTTATAAGACTAAGAGAATTGTTTGTTTATATATTCCTGATGACTATGAATATATGCAAGCCGAATTAATAGCTATCCTTCGGCATAAATTTGAAGACGTTTATAAAAGAAGACTTGCCGGGTGATTCCTGCCGGGCAGTTATCATTGACAACTTCCACATAGAGAAGGATTTGGCTGAGGAATTGGGGGTTGAGGTGGGGTAGGGGTTTAGGAAACTGGTCGAAGCGTTTGCTTCGTCCTTAGATTCTAGAAGCATTTGCTTCCGAAAACTCCACATCAACCAATTTACAATTTACAATTAACCATTGACAATTGAAAACGGTCTCCCTATTCTATCACAAACCTGTAAACATTCACGGCACTGTCTGATTGGCCCCGGATAAAATAAAGCCTCGGTTTTATGTTGGAGTATATAACTTTAGGAGAATAAATCTATTTCCCACATGCAATACTCTGCAATGACGCCCGCAGTTATGAAAAAAGTGTACTCATGGTATATGTTTTTTTTCATTAACATAGCAATGTATTATTACTTTACTGAAAGCAATTACATTTTTTACTTTAACAAAAATGACAGTGGCGTTTTGTATTTTTTAGTTAATATATACTATTTTTTTTTAAGATTTTGTTGTGATTCTCTCGTTTACAAATTTCATTTGGATTTTATTCTTTTTAGTGTCGCGATAAATTATTTTATTTTAGTCAAAGGGAATTTCAAAAACCTTAGAAAGATATTCTTTTTATATTACCTATTATTATCACTGGCT
>CANBTK010000233.1 GCA_947372365.1 Flavipsychrobacter stenotrophus
GCCAGCAAAGCGGTAAACCACATACCTGAGCTTCTCTTTTTTAGGGTTCGCAGCCTGCCACTCCAGCTTATTGCCATTTCCGGCCGGCTTTAGGGTAAGCGTGGGCGCTGCCGGCGCTATGCTGTCTATCCAGGGCATTGCCGGGGGCAATGCAGGGTATTGGGTGATGTGCTCGCTCACGCTATCCTTAATTGATGGCTTTATTTTATCAAAGCACGAAGCGCTGTAAAAAGCAAACCCTGAATTTTCGGGGCAGCCTTTACGTATGTCGCGCAACTGCCACATCAATTCCTTGCCGCCAGCCCATACGCCACCGCTGCTTTCTGTCATACGGTAAACACCAAGGCCATAATAAACATGCCTTTTGTAGCAATGCCCATACCACCATGGCATCAGCACATCGAAAGCGGCTGCGTGGTGCTTATGCTCCCAATAGAGTTGTGGCAGCAGGTAGTCAATCCAGCCTTTTTGCATCCATAGGCGCACATCGGAATAGAGGTCGTCATAACAATTAGTGCCTGCACAGGTGTTGGAGCCATCAGGGTCTTTAGAGGCATTGCGCCACACGCCAAACGGGCTGATGCCAAATTTCACATAAGGCTTGTTTTTTTTGATGCTGCTGCCCAGCTGCTGTATAAACTGGTTCACATTGTCGCGGCGCCAGTCGTTAATATCCATGCCCTGTGGCTTGCCTGTTTTAGCGTAGCTTTTGGCATCCCCGAAAGTTTTGCCGGCTACTTTATAAGGGTAGAAATAGTCATCAAGGTGCACCGCATCTATATCATAGCGCTTTACAACATCGGTTATTACCTCAGTTACATACTCGCGGGCTTTTTCATTGCCCGGGTCCAGGTACGATTTGCCGCCGTAAGCTATTATCCAGTCGGGATGGGTGCGGGTAACATGGTTTTTAGGGTTGGGGTTTTTCTTGCTGTCCATCAGGGCCCTGAAAGGGTTAAACCAAGCATGGAACTCCATGTTGCGCTTGTGGGTTTCCTCAATCATAAAAACCAGCGGGTCGTAGTAAGGGGTGGGTGGCTCGCCCTGTGCGCCAGTAAGGTAGTGGCTCCAGGGTTCCAGCTTGCTATCGTAAAAAGCATCGCATGCCGGGCGCAGCTGCACAATAGCTACGTTGCAGCCCAATGCTTTAAGCCCATCCAGCCTTTTAATAAATTCCTGCTGCTGCACATCCGAAGTAAGCCCCGGCTTAGATGGCCAGTCAATATTAGCCACAGTGGCTATCCATGCCGCACGGAACTCGCGCTTGGGTGGCTGGGCTATTGCGGAAGTAAAAACTAAAAAAGAAAAAATTAAAAAGGTTAGTTGGCGCATGGTATCAGTAAAGTACAAAATTACGGGTTTTGTAGTGGGTAAGGAAATGTAGTAGCCAAGGTTAGTATAAGATATTGGGCGATAATAGGTGCGACAGCGTCGCGCTAATTGGATAAGCGGTATAAAATTGCCTTAACCATTTGATGTTGCTGAGGCTGAAACCTCTTCCATAACTTAAAGAAAGGCCTTTCGATAAATTTCCCAAAAGATTTAGGCCATACGCAACTTTTGAATTTCCCCTTTATAATCGCCATGTACAAACCAACACCCAGAACCCAACCATCACTCCACTACAAACCTACTCTTGCTTTCCACATCAGTGCGGGCATCAAAAACGAAATCGGCATATTTAGCTTCCCCTTTTTTAGCAAACATATTTACCGAAGCCCGGCCATATTCGGTGCCCTTCGGGTCAAATACCCTGGTGGAGATACTACCCGTAAAATCATTGCCAAAAATAAGGTAAACAGTAAGCTTGTTTTTGTTACTGCTGTTACTATCCTTTGTTACAAAGTACCTGCCAAACGAAACGCCTTTCTGCTTCAGCGCTTCACTTAAAACCAGCTCGCAGTCCAGTGCATTTTCCACGCCTTTCGATACGCCTTTTACAAATTCCGAAGAGCCTTCGCCCACCACCTCGCCGGTTTTATTGAGGGCTTTCTTTGCCTTGTCCCCAACGCATTTGCAGCCGTTAAAAAGTAAGGCTATGATAAAGATAGTTGCTATGGTTCTCATTGCTGGTTGGTTTAACTGTATCAAATTTATGGTTTTACAGCCTACTGTGCAGTTTTGCCCTTCATTTTCAGGTAATCGGCTACAATCTTATTGTGGTCAAAAGCCAGCGCCATTTTTTCGGGTTCGGTGGCTTCCATTACGGCTGCCGCATCGTCCGCTGCGGCAAGCAGGCCACCTATTTGCCGGGCAGCATAAGCAACCGTAACATACCGGCCCCTGGTATCCCTGCCCGGGTCGGAATAAACGCCCACAATGCCGGTTAGCTCCACATCTAAGCCGGTTTCTTCTTTCGCTTCCCTTACTGCCGTCTGTTCTATAGTTTCATCGATTTCCATCATGCCGCCCGGGAGCGCCCAGGAGCCCTCGTAAGGCGGGTACTTGCGTTTTACCAGCACAATGCCCCCGGCTGCTGTTTCAATAATAATATCTGCTGTTAATTTATCTATTGAGTTGCCCATTTTGCCCTGCCTTGTTTGGTTAGCCAAATGTATGAAATAGTTGAGGAGCTAATCTTGAAAGAACCTAAATTTCATTTAGAGGGTGCGTACACAGCACTCATTGAAGATTGTTTTATGTAATACTACATTGGGTACATTTCTATTACTTTTATAGCCAGCCGGCAGTTGCATTTCTATGCCGGCAATTGCATATGGTAAAACTTATAAAAGGTTGGCTGGCGTTGCCGGCACTGTTGTTGTGTACCCAGGCATTTGCCCAGAACCTCACTAAGTACGTTGACCCGTTCATAGGTACGGGTGGCCACGGGCATACCTATCCCGGTGCTACTGTGCCGTTTGGCATGGTGCAGTTGAGCCCTGACAATGGCGACGAGGGCTGGGACTGGTGCAGCGGTTATAACTATAGCAGCACTACGATAGCCGGCTTCAGCCACATGCACCTTAGCGGCACTGGTTGCGGCGACTGGACCGATATTTCGGTAATGCCCCACACAAAGCTGATTGACGACAGCACCACTTTTTTCAAAGTGCCATTCGACCATAAAAATGAAAAGGCAAGCCCGGGCTTTTATAGCGTGAAAATGGACAATGGCGTTAGTGTGGCACTGACAGCTACCGAGCGTTGCGGCTTGCACCAGTACACGTTCCCCAAAGGAAGTACCCCGGTTGTCCGTTTCCAGCTGAATTATATGATTAACTGGGACAACACCACAAAATCGCGCATCCTGCAGATAAACGATTCTACCGTTGTTGGCTACCGCTTTTCGAAGGGCTGGGCCAATGTGCAGCGGGTGTTTTTTGCAGCGCGTACATCAAAACCAATCAGCAAGTTTCATTTGTTCAATACTGCGAACCACGAAGAAATTGGGCAAGCAGATGAAAATGGCAACGTATATAATGGCGAAGCCGAGTTCAATAACCTGGATGGCAAGCCGCTACTCATGAAGGTAGCGTTATCATCAACCAGCTACGAAAAAGCGCTGGAAGCGCTGGGCGAGGTAAAGGGCTGGAATTTTGAGCAATACCACAAGCTGGCTGAAGGCAAGTGGGAAGCTGAACTGCAGAAGATACAGGTGAGTACAAATGACGAAAGCCAGAAGCGCATATTTTACACTGCTTTATACCATACCTGCATGGCCCCCGTCCTATACAGCGATGCCGATGGCGCCTACCGCAATGCGAAAAACAACGTACTGAGCATGCCAGATAAAAGGCAGCGCTATACCGTGTTTTCGTTGTGGGATACCTTCAGGGGGCTTAACCCGCTGTTTACGGTTACCCAGCCACAGCGCAATATTGATATACTGAACAGCATGCTGGCGTTTTATGACGAAAACGGCCTGCTGCCAGTTTGGGACCTGAGTACGTTCGAAACCAATTGTATGAGCGGCTACCATGCCGTGCCTGTGCTGGCTGATGCCGTGCTGAAAAATACCCCAAGCCTGGATGCACAGCATGTGTATGAAGCTATGCTGGCCAGTGCCTACCAAACCAACGACAGGGGTACGCCCGATTATATTAAGTATGGCTACCTGCCATCAGATAAAGGCTCATTCAGCGTTACGCTTACGGTAGAGTATGCCTATGACGACTGGTGTATAGCCCAGGTGGCTAAGAAACTGGGTAAAATGGATGATTATTATAAGTTTATGCAGCGTGCCGATTCCTGGAAGCAGTTATTTGATAAGCAAACAGGGTTTATGCGCGCCAAAAAAGCTGATGGCACTTGGGTAAGCCCCTTTAACCCTTACTATGCCTCCACCGACTGGAAAACATCCCATTACGAGGAAGGCAATGCCTGGCAGTACACTTTCTTTGTGCCGCATGACGTAAGGGGGCTGGCAGAAAGTTTTGGCAGCAAGGACGCCTTCATCACAAAGCTCGATTCTTTGTTTACAGCCAACAGCAATATTGTTGGCGAGTCGGCGCCGCCCGATATGAGCGGGCTTATAGGGCAGTATGCCCACGGCAATGAGCCCAGCCACCACATTGCCTACATGTACAGTTTTGTAGGCCAGCCCTGGAAGACGCAGGAAAAGGTGCGCCAGATAATGGATACCATGTACCACGCCCTGCCCGATGGCTATGCTGGTAATGAGGACTGTGGCCAAATGAGCGCATGGGCGGTATGGAGCATGATGGGTATGTTCCCGGCCAACCCGGCTAATGGCGAATATGTTTTTGGCAGCCCTGTTTTTAACGAGGCGGCGCTCAGGTTCCCCGATGGCAAGAAAATGGTAATAAAGGCTAAGGGCAATTCAAAAGCGAACAAGTACATACAAAGCGTAACCCTTAACGGCAAGCCATACGATAAAACCTACATTACCCATGCCGATTTGGTAAAGGGTGGGGTACTGGAGTTTACCATGGGCGCTGTAGCCAACAAAAACTGGGGCATTGCTGCCGCCAATTGGCCATCAGGCAG
>CANBTK010000234.1 GCA_947372365.1 Flavipsychrobacter stenotrophus
GCAACCCTTGCGAAACTTGCGCATCCCATTGGTGTAGCCTGCGACAGGGCCGGCAACATTTATATATGCGATGCTGACAACAACAGGATAAGGAAGGTAGATACGGCGGGTATTATTACCACTATAGCTGGCACTACATCAGGAGGGTACAATGGGGATGGCATACCTGCCACTTCTGCAAAGCTTGATATGCCGCAAGGCGTAGCTGTTGACACGTCAGGTAACATTTATATTGCCGATTATTTCAACAGCCGCATACGCATTGTTTCGCCAGCCGGTATAATCAATACGTTCGCAGGCACTGGTTCGTATGGCTTCAGTGGTGATGGTGGCTTTGCGTATGCTGCTACCATGTCCTTTCCTTGCCAGGTTTATGTTGATGCTCATAATAATGTTTACATCAGTGATACCTGGAATTACCGCGTGCGCAAAATATCGCCATCTAATATTATTTCTACCGTTGCTGGCACAGGTGCAGCAGGGGCTGGTGGCGACGGTGGCCCTGCAACAGCAGCCCAGTTATCTGACATATTCGGGATGGCAATTGATGGCTATGGCAACCTATACCTGGCCGACCTTGCCGAAAATAAAGTGCGCAAAGTGGATGCCGCAGGCATTATTACCACTTTTGCCGGGACAGGCGCACTGGGCCGCACTGGCGACGGTGGCCCTGCCACGCTGGCTAAGCTCAGTTCGCCGCAGGGCGTTTGCGTTGATGCTGCAGGCATTGTTTACATAACTGATACCCGTAACAACCGCATTAGGATGGTTTGTCCCGCACTTCCGGTTATTGCAGGCACTATTACTGGTGTTGACAGTGTGTGCGTTGGTTTCACATCGGCCCTGCATGCTACTGTTCCTGGCGGCGTATGGAGCAGCCTTAACCCTTCGGTAGCTACAATATCTTCTACAGGCGTTGTGTCGGGTATAGCCGTAGGGCAAGACACTGTAATGTATGTTATTTCCAACCCCTGCACTTCCGATACTGGTATATACGTTATGAGGGTTATTAACAGCCAATATTGCCATACTGGCTTAAGTAACACAACCGCTAAAACGCAGGCTGAATTAATTGTGTCGCCCAACCCAACCCATGGAGATTTTGTACTTTCATTATTATCCCCGGCGAGCGGTGAAGCACAAATAACCATCACAAATATTCTGGGTGAAAAAGTAGAAGAACTTCAGCTGCAATCAGGCAATAGTGTTTCCCTAAAACTGGCTGCCCCCAAGGGTATATATTTTGTCCGTGCTGTTATAGGCGGGCTGCAGCTATCTTCAAAGATTGTCATAGAGTAGGTGTTTTGCTACATTTTTAGTTACACAGGCACTACACGTTTAATGCCCTAATTCAGGTTACTTCGGAATATCGTAGTATTGCAGGCGAAATGCCGCAGTGCTGTTAATGTGCGCTGGCAGAACCTGAGATACCATGAACGAAAAGCCAAAAGCTATCTTTAGCTGGAGTGGAGGCAAAGACTCATCTTATTGCCTGGATCAAGTACTCAACGATGGGCAGTACGAAGTGTGCTACCTGCTCACAACCCTTAACCATAATTTTAAAAGGGTCTCCATGCATGGCGTGCGGGAAGGTTTGCTGGATGTCCAGGCGGCTTCAATAGGCCTGCCCTTGTTAAAGGCCTGGGTAAAGGAAGGCACTAACGAGGAGTATGAGCGCCAGATGGAAGCTATTTTGCTACAGGCTAAAAGCGAAGGCATTGAATACGTAATATTCGGAGATATTTTCCTTGAAGATTTAAGGGCTTACCGCGAAAATAACCTCGCCAAAGTGGGCATGAAAGCTGTTTTCCCGTTATGGAAAATGGACACAGCACAATTGATTAACAGCTTTATTGCAAAAGGCTTTAAGACAGTTACTTGTTGTGTTAACGATGCTTACCTCAATGAAAGCTGGGTTGGCATAGATATTGATAAACCATTCGTAGAACGGCTGCCTTCGCAGGTGGACCCGTGCGGAGAAAATGGCGAGTTCCATACCTTCTGCTACCAGGGCCCCATCTTTAAAACGGCAATCAATTTTACAATAGGCGAGAAAATCTACAAACCCCTGGAAATAAAAATAGCTGACGACGATGTTTGCACATCAGCAGCCCAGACAAAAGGTTTCTGGTTTTGCGATTTATTGCCGGTTGAATAACGACGCTAACATACACACGACAGATGCCACAAGAGCACAAGCAGGTTTTCCTTACATCGTCGCCCACACGCTGGCAAAGGTTTAAATGGGCATTCCGTATATTAGCTTTTATACTCGTTTTGTTCGCCGTTATACTAGGTGTGGCGGTATTAAGGGAGCTTTCCCCTTCTATCCCTCAACTCAAAAATGACAACAAGCAATACAAGGCCCTTATCAACAATGGCAAGCAGGCAGCCCTTACCGAAATCAACAATAAATATGACGGCTTTGGTAAGTACATTAATAACAAAACCGGCCAGCTAAAAAGCATAAGGTATGTGGGCAAAGCCGATAGCCAGCACAGCTATGTTACCCCGCTCAGGGCAGCGTTTTACGATGCTACCGACGAACAGTCGTACTTCTCGCTGAAGAACAATATTTCCAAACTGAATATGCTGCTGCCGCTGTGGATGAACATTGATTCGGCGGCTGATACGGTTATTGTGAATGCTGATATGCGTGGGGCAGATATTATAAGGGGATCGAAAATACCAGTAGTTGCTGTTATATCTAACTTCTCCGGCACCGATTTTAATGGCGCGCCGTTGCACCGCATTTTTAATGACCGGGCAAAAAAGGAAAGGCTGATTAGCGACATTATAAAAACCGTGCAGAAATATAAGTTTGCCGGGGTAAACATAGATTTTGAGGAGCTTATAGAAAAGACTGATGAGCCGATGATTGCCTTCATGAAGGAGCTATACGAAAGGATGCACGCCCTTCATTTGCAGGTGATGCAGGATGTGCCGCCCTTTAACCCCGATTTCAACCTTAAGGAGCTGGCGAAGTACAACGACTATATTTTCCTGATGGCTTATGACGAGCATAACAGTGGCAGCCTGCCAGGGCCTATATGTTCACAGAATTTTATAGAAGGCGCTATTGACGAAGCTGTAAAGCAGGTGCCAGCTGGCAAGCTGGTGCTTGCGATCGCGGGTTATGGCTATGACTGGCCGAAGGGCAGCACAGGCGCAGATGTTTCCTATTCCGAAGCCCTGAGTATAGCGGGCGAGTCGGAAGGCAAAGTGAAATTTGATACCAGTACCTACAACCTCAGTTACACTTATACCGATGAAAATGATGTGGAGCATGCGGTTCATTTTACCGATGCCATCACCAACTTTAATACCATGCGCTTTGCCACTGAATATGGTGTGGCTGGCGTGGCGCTGTGGCGGCTGGGGCAGGAAGATAGCCGCCTGTGGTCGTTTTACAACAAAGACATCAGCGATGTAGGGGTTGATAGTTTTAACTATGCCGTACTCAACAGCGTAAACGCCAATAACGATGTGGACTATGTGGGCGAGGGCGAGGTGCTGGATGTTATCAGCACCCCAAAAGCGGGTGTTATACATACCGATGTAGATACTGCGGAGGACCTTGTTGCCAACGAAACCTACCAGAGCCTGCCTTCCATATTCGTAATTAAGAAGTACGGCAAAAAAGATAAAAAGATTGTCCTTTCTTTTGATGACGGGCCAGATAACGAATATACGCCACAGATACTGGACATACTGGGCAAAGAGCATGTGCCTGCCGCTTTTTTTATGATAGGGCTGAATGCGGTTAATAATATCCCGCTCGTAAAAAGGATATATAACGAAGGTTTTGAGATAGGCAACCATACTTTTACGCACCCCAATATTGCCACCATAAGCAGGAAGCGCGCACTGGTGGAGCTGAACAGTACCCGCCTGCTGATAGAGAGCATAACTGGGCATTCCACAGTGCTTTTCCGTGCGCCGTATAATGCAGATTCGGAGCCGGAAACCATGCAGGAGCTGGAGCCAGTGGCGTTCGCCAAGGAAAATAAATACCTTACGGTAGGGGAGTCTATAGACCCTGAAGACTGGGAGAAAGGCATTTCGGCTGATAGTATTTTCAGCAGGGTAGTGCGCCAGGAAAACAATGGCAGCATCATACTGCTGCACGATGCCGGGGGCGACCGCGATGCAACTATTGAAGCCCTGCCCCGCATCATTAAGTATTTTAAAGCCAAGGGTTACACATTTACCACAGTTGCCGACCTGATAAACGAAAAAAGGGACAAGCTGATGCCTGCAGTGCCCCGCAACAAAAGCTACTACCTGGTACAGTTCAGCTACTACATGGCGGAGTTTGGCTACTGGGGTTGGAAAACGTTATTTTACTTGTTTGTAACCTGCATAGTTTTGTCAATTGGGCGCATACTGTTACTGGCTATACTGGCGAGCAAAGAATTCATAAAAGAGAAGAAAGAAAGCCTGCCACCGCTGGCGGGCAGCCCACTGGTGAGTATAATAGTGCCTGCCTATAACGAAGAAGTAAACGCAGTAAATGCAGTGAATAAGCTGCTGAAAAGCACCTACCCCAACTACAACATTATTTTTGTGGATGATGGCAGTAAAGACACTACTTACGACAAAGTTGCTACAGCCTTTGCGGGCAACAGCCGCATAAAGGTATTTACCAAGCCTAATGGCGGGAAAGCCTCGGCGCTCAACTATGGCATTATGCAAACCGATGCGGAATACGTATTGTGCATTGATGCTGATACGCACCTGCTGCCCGATGCGCTGGAAGTATTGGTGCGCCATTTTATAGACGAAAAAGTAGGCGCAGTAGCTGGCAATGTAAAGGTGGGCAATGAGCGCAATATGCTCACCCGCTGGCAAAACATAGAATACATCACCAGCCAGAATTTTGACCGCAATGCGTTCGCGGCTATCAATGCCATTACCGTTGTGCC
>CANBTK010000235.1 GCA_947372365.1 Flavipsychrobacter stenotrophus
CGGAGGGTTGTAAGTATAATCGCCGCCAAGGGGTGCGAGGTTGCGGCGGTCGCCATGTTCGTAATAAACAGCGCCACCGGGCAGGTAGCCCATTCCGCAGCGCGGGCCCCAGTCGCCCCCACGGTTACATTTCCATATACCGTCAAAGTAAAGCTCGCCATTATCCTGTGTGCCTGCGCTTACCAGTTGCCTGTCTACCGGGCTTTGGGCTGCATGGTACATTTCAGTAGCCGCCAGCCCATCGCTGCGGGGCTGCCACACATTTGCCGTACTATCCCTCGACAGCCATACACCGCCATCGTTAGCATTAAAAAGCATGGAAAGGTTGTAGGGGTTAAACTGTATGTCGTGCATATCAGTATGCACTTCGTGCCACCACCGGGTGCGCCAGCTCCACGTAGCGCCTCCATCGGTAGAGCGCCACACACAGTGCGAGACCAGAATCAGTTCGTTGGCATTAGCCGGATTGGCGGTAAGGTTGAAATTGTAATAACCTTGCGAGCCCGAAGTAACTGTAGAATCGTAACAAACTACGCACTGTGTAGTACTCGAGTAAATAGTTGCGAAGCTGGTGCCGCCATTGGTTGACTTGAGTATAGTACCATAGTCGCCCGTTGTGCCCAGGTACACCACATTGGTATCGGCAGGCGTAACGGCTATACGTATGCCCTCGTTAGTTGACGCAACCGATATACCACTGGTGATATTTACCCAACTGGAACCAAAGTCGTAACTACGGTAGAACAAGGTGCCTGTGGTGGCATACAAGGTACGGTTAGTACCCGGCTTTTGCTTCATGCTGCGGAATGTGCCGCCTGTTATTACCTGCGACCAACTAGTACCGCCATTGGTAGTCTTCCACATACCATCGGTTGTAGCTGCAACCAACGTATTATGATCGGTAGGGTCCATCAGTATTTCTACGGCCATCCTGTTGCCTATATTGGTATTGGCGGGGTTCCATGTTATGCCGCCATTAGTGCTTTTGTAAATGCCGTAGCTATCGCCATAATAGTTGGCATCGCCTGTTGAGAGGTACAATATGTTATCGTTGGTATAGTCAATACAAACCGCAGAGCAGGATGTAGTTGCCATTACTTCGGTGCCGGGCGTTACCACCCATGTATTGCCTGTATCATTGCTGATGTACAAACCGCCCGATGCGCTCACCGCGTAAACCCTGGCAGGGTTGGATACATGGAATTTCAACTGGCTCACCCTGCCCATGCCATCTACCTGGCCGGTAGTATTAACCGGGAAGAGTATGGGGCCTGTGTTAGACCACGTACCTACTGCCTGCGCGCTGCCGGTAAAGGGCACGGCAATCATCAAAAGGCTTAACAGCCATTGCAACTTAAACGAATATTTGCCAGTAGCCATTAGTTCTTTATTTGCTGGTGTATTTGTAGCCTTTGGGCAGGCGTGAGTATCGTGCCGTCAGGCTGCACATAGGTAAGCACCCTATCGCGCCAGTGCTCATACCTTTTTACCTCCATCCGCATACGGTTGCCTTGTTCTATTTTTTTCAGTTCCCTGCGCGAAAGGTGCTTCGCCTTACGGCCTGCTTCAGTGCCCATATCCTCGTTTTCGCCAGTGGGCCGTGCGTGGTGGGCAAAGTAAGTTTTAAATGCTTTTTCGGCTTCAAAAAAATTAGTGGCCGTATCCTTTATCATGCTGATCCACACTGGTGACTTAGCATAATCGGCAGGTGTGTATTTTTTTATTTGCGCAAACGCCGATGGCTGGGCAATAAATAGAAAGGCAAGAATGCATATATACTTCATGTCGCGGCAACTAATTAAGTTAAGTGCACCCTTGTAACAAGAACAAAATAGAAGCTATTTGTGTGAGGTAAAGAAATGCCTTTCAAAAGTAAGAATTTATAACACCCTGAAAACAAAAAACCCTTACAAGTTTTGAACTTTGTAAGGGCTTTATTTTTGTGGTCCGGGCCGGGGTTGAACCGGCGACACCAGGATTTTCAGTCCTGTGCTCTACCAACTGAGCTACCGAACCTTCCCGTTTTGGGATTGCAAAAATAGGTATAATTCTTGAATTTCCAAGGAACTATCAAATTCATTTCTAAATTTGTGTAGAATGACAGCAACCGAGGGGGTAAATTTATTTTTCGAACAAGCCAGGGCGACGCCCTGGCTGGAGTGGGTTGCGATCGCCGCTGGAATGGCGGAAGTCTTGCTGGCAAAGGCTAACAGGGTTTTACTATACCCTGCCGGGCTGCTCAGTACAGCCATTTATACGTGGCTTTTTTTGCGCCCAAACACTCGTTTGTACGCCGACGCCATCCTTAATATTTATTATTTCGCAATGAGCATTTATGGGTGGTTTTTGTGGCATAAAAAGGAAAACGGGCAAACATTGGCGATAGATAAATCTTCGGGAAAAGATTGGTTGGCTATTATTTGTTTCACGCTCGGTGGCTGGGTGCTCCTTTATTTTTTGCTTACCCGTGCATTCCCAGCAATGTTCCCGTGGTATGTTGTTTCAGATGCAGCGTTGTGGGATGCTTTTATCTCTGCAACTGCCTGGGCCGGTATGTGGCTTTTAGCCAAGCGGAAAATTGAAAACTGGCTATTGCTGAATGTATCTAACCTGATAGCCATCCCTTTGTATATTTATAAAGGGATGCCGTTTACTGCAGGCCTAACACTATTCTTGTTTATTGTAGCTATTTTTGGGTATTTAGGATGGGTAAAAGAATACCGCAGCCAGCAAGCCGCTGTTTAATGATAGTGTTAGCAATGTGGTGCCTGGCTTTAACCAGTGTGGCGCAAGGCTTAGATATTTCGCTGCTTAAGGAAATAAACCTTTACGAAAACAAAGGCAATGTAGGGGCAATGAGGGCTGTTACCAATTCGGTGTACCCCGTTGCTATTGCAATACCCCTTGCGGAACTGGCAGAAGGTTACATTGCCGGCGACAAAAAAATGATCAATGCAGGTTATACAACTGTAGCCGGGGCCGGGCTTAATTTTATTGTAGCGTTTGGGCTAAAATACGCAGTGAACAGGGATAGGCCGTATGTAACCTACACCTACCTGCACCCGTACCAGCACGACAAAGACCCATCTTTCCCTTCGGGGCATACATCATTTGCATTTAATACCGCTACATCACTTTTGCTTTGCCATCACAAATGGTACATTACAGTACCTGCCTATGCCTGGGCTGCTACTGTAGGCTATTCGCGTATGTACCTGGGCATGCACTACCCCAGCGATGTACTGGCTGGGGCCGTGGTAGGCAGCGCAACTTCGTTACTCGCATTCAAAGGCAACCAATGGCTACAGCGCCATAAAAAAACTAAACGACATTCGCTTGAGCCTTAAAAAAATAGTGGTTATTGGCCCGGAGTCAACGGGAAAAAGTACGCTGAGCCAATCTCTGGCCAATGCGCTGAACACCTTATGGGTGCCTGAATTTGCGCGCGAATACCTGGAACTGCTGGGCAGGCCCTATGCCGAAGAAGATTTACTGGAAATAGCGAAGGGGCAACTGGCAAGCGAGGGCGCACTTGCTACTAATGCCAGCGGCGGTTTGCTGGTTTGCGATACTGACCTGAATGTAATAAAAGTGTGGAGCGAGCACAGGTATAACCGCTGCAATCGCTACATAACAGAGCAGATTGCCCAGAGGGAATACCACCTCTACTTGCTAACCGGAATAGACATACCCTGGCAGCCTGATCCGCTGCGCGAACACCCTGACGAAGCAATGCGGCAGTACTTTTACAGCAAGTACGAAACAATTGTCGCAGGCAGTGGTGTACCTTGGTTTGCGATAAACGGGAATGAAGCCCAGCGCCTTACAAAGGCATTGGAGTCAATACAAAGCATGGGCTGGCCTGGGCCTTATTAAGGAAACTCCGGGAGCAGCAACTTGCCTAAATCACTAACCCCGGGGGTATTTTCGCACACAAAGCCCTCGCCATACTTTACACCTATCCTTTTGCCAAAGAGTGTATCACGGCTTATTATTGCATCCAAAAATCCATTTTTTGAAATATAGGTTACCGGCTCACTGGTATTATCATTAGTGAACTGGCTTTTATAACACAAAACGGATTCCATTTTAGTTTCAAATTCATCAGTAATATCTACGATAAAGGATGGCTCCAACACCCTGTCCTGTATCATATGAAAAACCCTTTTAGGGCGCCATGGTTCTTGTTCTGTGCCTTCCCATTCGGTCACAATTTTCCTTAGCCCGGAAAAAAAACAGGCATCAGCAATCAACCTGCCGCCTTTGCCATGGTCAGGGTGGCGGTCGTTCAGCGCGTTGGCTATTACAATCTCCGGCCTGTAATGGCGAATATAGGCGATGAGCTTTCGCTGGTGGGCCTCATCATTGATGAAAAAGCCATCAGCCATCCCTGCATTTACCCTTACTTTTAACCCCATTACCTTGCCTGCATCATCAGCTTCCTGAAGCCTTAGGTCCAGGCTACCCCGTGTACCCAGTTCACCCCCGGTGAGGTCCAGCACCCCTACGGCGTGCCCCATACGGGCATGTTTTATCAGGGTACCAGAACAACTTAATTCCACGTCATCAGGATGCGCGGCAATAGCAAGTATTTTCAACATATTATTTTGTGAATTTGGGCGTTAACGCCAGCATGGCGGGCAGGCATAAAATTAACTGTGCAAATGTACTTACTGTAAACGGTTTTGCAGCTTTCGACTCATGAAAATCTAAATGCTGGTTTTATTTTAACAAGGAGTTATTAAAATAGCCCAACCCCGAAAATTTAATGCACGTTTCATTACTAAAAATTAGTATAATTTGTTAAAAAATCATTATTTTTATGAGAGATAAAATATTTTGACATGCAATGAAACGCACCCAACCCGGGTGTTATTGCATTTTCCGAACGCCAATACACTAAAAAAAACTTGCTA
>CANBTK010000236.1 GCA_947372365.1 Flavipsychrobacter stenotrophus
TGACTATGCCTATTACCAGGTATTTTTTCCCCAGCAGGCTTATGGCTTTGCCTAACGGGTTGATGCCTTTTGAGAAAAGGCCGGTGTACGCATTGTCGCCTAAGATGACGCAATTATTGCCGCCTTCCAGTTCGCTGATACTCAGGTACCTGCCCATGGTTAAGTCAATTGTCTGCGTTTTGTCAAAATCGCTGGTTACGGAGTATGCCCTTATATTGCTTACTTCACGGTTGTCATATTTGAGGGTAAGGTTGCGTACTGGCAGGCACAATGTAGTAATGGCCATATCGTGCAGCTGCGCTGAAATAGCAGAAAGGTCATTCTTTGTCATGTTTGGCCTGCGCCAGTATTCCCACCATTTATATTCGCCCTCTTCAACGCCAGGCCATGGCCAGCGCTCAATGTGCAGCACGTCGCTGCCCAGGGTGTTAACCCTTTTCTGAATCATTCCTTGTGCACTATCAAGGGCTGTAAGTACTGCAATGATGCAGAAGATGCCTATTGTGATGCCTAAAAGCGAAAGGAAAGTACGCAGTTTATTTACCCTTAATTCCTGAAGGGCCTGTATTATACTGGTGCCAATAATTTGCGCTGCGTTGTTCATTATCCCAAACAAAAATAGCAGTAAATATCTTTTTTAAACAATAAATTTGCGGCAACCTAATAACACCACTGTTGCCGTCAGTAATTAAAAAGTTTTTAAAGAAGGGCAGCCCACGCCATCCGGCAACAAAGCGGCTGCTCCACTTGCCTTTGTATGTCCTTTGGCGTAATAAGGCCTTGCGGTATCCGCTGTTCAGGAAATACCTGCTTATGCGCTTTGCCATAATACTGGCGCTTAATATGCAGTCGACAATTATCAGCTATTTCGTATATAAACTTACTTACAACCCAGCGACACATAAAGGCGATGCGCTGGTACTTGGCCTTATGGGGCTTTGGGAGGTTATACCAGCAATTGGGTTTTCGTTATTCTCGGGGCATTTTGTTGACCTGAGGGAAAAGAAGGGGATGGTGGCACAATGCATAACGGGTTACCTGGCGCTCACCTTGTTCTTTGTGTGGCTAGCGTGGCCCGGGCTGCAGCATATTTTTTCGCGGCATACTATTATATGGCTTATTTATTCAGGCGTGTTTGTAGGCGGGGCTTTAAGGGCATTCCTTAGCCCGGCTACTTTTGCTTTAATGGGTATGCTTATCCCTAAAAAACTATATGCAAGTGCCACGCCATGGAGCAGTGGGGCATGGCAGGCAGGCTTCGTTATAGGGCCGCTGCTGGGTGGGTTTATGATTGTGCTGGCTGGTTACCAATGGAGCCAGGCTGTTGCCGGGCTTATAGAAGTTGTTTCGCTTGTTGCTATTGTGCTGATTCCGGCGCAGAAAATATTTAAGAAAGGCAAAGAGCCAATCCTGAAAAGCATAGGGGAGGGCATAAAATTTGTGTTCAGCACCCAGATATTGCTTGCAGCGCTGTCGCTGGATATGTTTGCGGTGCTTTTTGGCGGCGCCGTAGCATTATTGCCTGTTTATGCCAATGAGATATTGAAAATAGGCGAGGTGGGTTTCGGGTGGATGCGGGCTGCGCCAGGCATAGGCTCAATAGTTATGTTGCTATTTATATCGGCAGTACCTATACAGAACCGGCCGGGAAGAAAGTTGCTGATATCTATAGCCGGTTTTGGTGTTACGACTGTCGTCTTTGGGCTTTGCGGCAATATTGCGAGCACTACTATTATGGGCAGCTTCCTGGGCTGCAACCTTTCGTGGGCTTTCCTTTTAGGGTTCTTGATGTTGCTGCTAGGGGGCATGTTCGATGCCATAAGTGTGGTAATACGAGGTACAATATTGCAATTGTACACGCCCGACAGCATGAGGGGCAGGGTAGCGGCAGTAAATACCATGTTCATCAGCTCATCGAACGAGTTGGGGGCTATGGAAAGCGGCATTACTGCACGGTGGATGGGTTCGGTGCCTGCGGTGGTTGCCGGGGGCTGTATGACGCTTGTTGTGGTGGCTGTGACCTACTTTGTGGCACCTATGCTTAAAATAATAAAGCTGGAACCACAGGAAAAGGGCGATATTTAGATTATTTAACCTTACTTTTGCGCTCTTGCAATTGAAAAAGAGGCGATTTTGCCTTTGTTGGGGTGGTTTTCCACAAACTATTTTTTAATTTTTTATTATTTCGTTTTTATTTCGAAAATTTACCCTTACCTTTGCAGTCCTAAAAAAAATTAATAATCATGGCACGTGTTTGTCAGGTAACAGGCAGAAAACCGGTAGTAGGCCACAAAGTTTCTTTCTCTAACAAGAAAGCAAAACGCCGCTTCCTCCCCAATTTACAGACTAAGCGCTTTTTCATTACTGAAGAAGACCGTTGGATTACATTGAAGTTGACAACAGATGCTATACGCACTATTGACAAGAACGGGTTAACTACTGTTCTGAAGGAACTTCGTGAAAAAGGGGTTAAAATATAATTTTTGTTAAGTAAATTATTCAAAGCTTTATAAAATGGCAAAAAAGGGAAACCGCGTTCAAGTCATAATGGAGTGCACCGAGCATAAAAATAGCGGTATGCCCGGTACCAGCCGTTATATTACGACTAAGAATAAAAAGACAACTACAGAGCGCCTGGAGTTGAAAAAGTATAATCCAATTCTGAAGAGAGTAACTGCTCACAAGGAAATTAAATAATCTATTAAAATTATAAGCGATGGCAAAAGCAGCTAAAACCGCGATAAAGAAAGACCCTAAAGCGGCCGCAGAAGCTAAGAATTACACTAAAGTAATCAGAGCTGTGCGTAGCCCTAAATCAGGCGCATACACTTTTAAAGAAGGTATGGTACATAAAGATAAGATTAAAGAATACCTGGAGGCTACTAAGTAGTTTTGGGTTGCGGGCTTATTGCCTTATAAAATATTTTTGCTCAAAGCCACCTTATGGGTGGCTTTGAGCTTTTTGCATCTGTTTTGGGGCAGTAATTGTTAAAGAAAAATAAATTCCTCAATTTACCCAAGGTTTGCACCAAGTACTACGTCTATTATAGTGAGTGGTTAGTTTCAAAGTTAAAAAGGCGCCTTTTTTATTTTTATTCAGGACTTTAAGCTCAGCAGTATTATAGTAAACAGTAACCCAATGAAGCAGTAAAACAGAGTAAAGTAGTTAGCCCCTCAAATCTTATTTATCACGGAAATGTAATTAAAAGTGTGATGGCGCACTTAAAAACGACGACGATGTAAATTTTATGTAACTTAATGTAGCTTTAATAACAACACCACCCCTCATGCCCGCATATTCTGAACAAGATATTATAGCAGGGTGCCGGAAGAAAAACCGGACTATTCAGGAGCATCTGTATAAAGAAAATTACAGCATGTTTTTGAAAGTATGTGCGAGGTATGCCAAAAACATGATGGATGCAGAACAACTGCTCAATGATGGTTTTCTTAAGATTTTTACACAAATAGATAAGTACGGCAATACAGGGTCTTTTGAAGGGTGGATGAAGCGGGTAATGGTTAATACCTGCCTCGACTACCTCAGGAGCACATACCTTAAAGAGGAGATGACTATGCATGTAAATGCAATATTGCCCGAAGAAACAAACCTGGCGGTGAGCAATGAAGGGCTGGAGAGCCTGGAATTCAGGGAATTGGTAGATTTAATACAGACTTTACCCGCTATGACCCGCACCGTTTTCAACTTGTTTGTTTTTGAAGGGTTCAACCATAAAGAAATTTCAGGGCAGTTAGATATAAGCGAGGGTACATCGCATTGGCATGTTCACCAGGCGAGGAACGTACTCCAAAAAAAAATCATGAAAATTGAACAACAAAAAGTGACGTATGAAGCCAAGAGAATTTGACGGCCTGGTCAAACGGAAGTTTGAAGAGGGCGCCTTTGAGTACAAAGCCCAAAATTGGGATAGGCTCGCCGAAGAATTGGATGGACGTGAAAAGAAGCGTGGCCTTTTAGTATGGTGGATGCCATTGATAGGCGTGGCTGCTTCCGTAGCATTGGCTATGGGCGTACCTGTGGTGTTACGGGAAGGCGGTTCCGTTAATAATAAGCCAGGCAATGCAAAGTATGCCCAGGTTGTAGCACCAGTTGCTGCACCCGGTACAACCGAAGTTGCCGTTGCCCTACCTGCTGTTGCCCAGCCTGTTGCCGCACCTGAAGCGGAAAAACATGCTACCCCCAACGCTATTGCTACCCCACCTGCTGAAGGCCTCATTGCTGATAACAACATAACTACTGATAATAATATCCATACCGGAGAAGAAGAGGCACAAAAGCCCGTAGTGTTTAACAGTGCCCTGCCCCACAAGAATAAAGTAGCAGCTTTTGATGCCGTTATTGAAACTTTTATAGCACCTAAGGATCCGTTGAAGAAGGTAAAAAAGGCATTGCCTGCGGTTGGCTTCTATACTTTTAAAGAGCCTGCTGCCCGTAAAGACGCATCCAAACTAGCCATTAGTGTTTCAGGTGGCATAAGCCACGGCCTGCAAGCCAATGGTTATACAGTTGGCGCTACTGCCCGCCGCATGATCAACGACAAGGTGTATGTGGAAGGCGATATTGCATTCATTGGTAACAGTAACAGTAATACTTATTCCGAGACTGTATATTCCGAAGTTAGCAGTACCGATGTAACTACCATGGCGAATACTAAAAGTGCACCATCTGGCAACTCTACAATAGTTGCAGGTGGAGGGGCTCCTGCAACAATGCACAGCGCTAATTTAGCAGCCAGGGGTGCCATTCCGGAAAAAAATACTTCAGAAGTTGTTGCTGTAGCTGAGCCAGTAATACAAAGCCGTACAAGGACTGTTGAAAAGACTTACAATGCTTACTATGCACAGGTTACACCAACCATAGGGTATAAGGTTACCAAGCGCCTTTCGGTAGGCGG
>CANBTK010000237.1 GCA_947372365.1 Flavipsychrobacter stenotrophus
TACAGGCAGTTGCTGCAAAGGCATACCCTAACCCAGCCACACATACACTTTACGTGGACCTTACCGACGATAACATGAAACAGTTGGTTGTTATAGATGCTAATGGCAGCGTAGTGGGCAGCGCGGCAATTGATGCCAAGCATATTGAAATCAACACAGCAGCCCTTGCTACAGGTGTCTATTTCCTGAAGTTGAGCGGCGAAAATACAAGTGCAACATTGCGTTTTGTAAAGCAATAAGATGGTGTGCCCGGCACTTTTTTAGTGCCGGGCTTTATTTCTCTGTTGCTGTTTTTATTTTAATCCTGTTTTTATGAAACGTTTTATATTCGTTATTGCCGCTTTCCTACTCGCTATGCCTGCATGGGGCCAATACGCACCACAGGCAGGCGTGCCGGGTAGCACCGCCATAAGCTCGTCCAGTAGCTTGTTTACAGGCTGGGCATCGGCTTGTACGCTGCAGCGTGGCTACATCAATATTGACAGCCCTTCGCTGGGCCTGGCAACCTATGGCACAAGCCTTATGGCACTGGGTATTGCCGACCATGGCGTTGTGAGCCTGGGCGATAGTGGGGTGGCTGATTTAACCTTTCCGGGTTATATTTATAACGGGCCGGGCGCTGATTTCGCAGTCTTTGAAAACGGCTTTATCAACGGGGCTAACGATTCGCAGGCATTCCTGGAATTGGCTTTCGTAGAGGTGAGTTCCGATGGGGTTAACTATGCGCGTTTCCCGGCACATTCCCTTACGCAGGTTAACACACAAATTCCCGGCTCGGGCGTTTATATGTATGCCAACCTGCTTGATAACCTTGCAGGCAAATATGGCAGTGGCTATGGTACGCCTTTTGACCTTGATGATGTGCCGGCAATGGCATGGCTTGACAAAAGCCGGGTTACCAATGTGCGCGTTATAGATGTGGTAGGCGCTATAGGCCGCCATGCGGCACATGATGCTGCTGGTAATATTATCAATGACCCTTACCCGACTAACTTTGCAACTGGTGGCTTTGACCTCGATGCAGTTGGTGTTATGCACAGGCTCGCAAATGACGGGGTGCAGCAGTTGCCCAATGGCATAAGCTTGAACATATACCCCAACCCCTCGGCCGGTAGTCTGTTTATTGATGCGGTTGGCAATACAGAGGGGCTTAAAGGTGTACTTACTTCGGTTACAGGCACGGTTGCCCGCGGGCCTTTCGACGTCAAAGAAAAAACTGAAATTGGCCTGAGGGATTGCCCTGCAGGTTTATACTACCTCACAATACAGGATTCAAACGGGAACAAATGGGTAGGCAAAGTTACAAGGCTTTAATAGCCTTAATGTTGTTGTTTACAGGCTGTGTTAAAGACCAGCCGGGCAAGCCCGCAGCCAACAACCCGGGCAGTAAGCATGGGGTTTATGTTGTTTGCGAGGGGCAGTATTCGGCCGGCGATGCGTCGCTATACGTCTACCAGCCATTGCATGATAGTGTTTTTGGCGACCTTTATTTTAATGCAAATAGTAAGCCTCTGGGCGATGTTTTCCAGAGCATGGAAAAGATTGGCGATAATTTCTTCCTGGCTATTAATAATTCCAATAAAGTAGCCGTTGTTACTGCCGATGGGGCGAAACTGATTGCTACCATTAATATCCCCTTTCCAAGGTATATATTGCCAGTGGGTGGCGGAAAAGCCTACGTATCTACTTTGTACAGCAATAAAATTTATGTTATTAATACGGGATCCTACTCCGTGGCAGATTCTATTAGTTTGCCTTTCAGCAATGGTGAGGGCATGTGCCTTTATGATAATTATGCATTTATTTGCCCTTGGGATACTGCTTGTAGCAGTGTCTATAAAGTAGATATCAATACTAACCAGATAGTGCAGGCCATCAGCGTTGGTGGCAGGGCACCACATAGTGTTTTACTGGATAAGGAACGGATGCTGTGGGTACTATCGGGCAACCAGCCCAAGGGTAAAGCGGCGGCATGGACGAAAATTGACCCGTCAACAGGCGCGGTATTGCGCGTTTACAATTTCCCGGGCGATGCGGAGCCAATAAAGCCCGCACTCAACCCAACTAAGGATACTATCTATTTTATTGGCGTTAATTACAATGGGAGCATTGCCAATAATGGCATTTACCGGATGGGGCTGAACGATGCGGCATTGCCCTCACAAGCTTTTATCCCGGCTTTAGACTACCAGTATTTCTGGGGGCTGGGCATTGACCCTGCTACTGGCTACATATATGTTGGCGACCCCAAGGGCTTTAATCAGAAGGGTAGCGTAAGCAGCTACCGGCCTGATGGCCGCAAAGCAGCCTCGTTTAATGTAGGCGTGGGGCCGGGGCAGTTTTATTTCGAAAATTAGCCGGGCTGTTAACTACGATTTGTCTTTAAACAAAGACATTACCGTTTCCAGGTAGTTGGTGCCCACTGGTATCTCTTTGTCCTTGATATAGATTATTTTATTGCGGATGGACGTCGCTTTGGCAATGGGGATAATAAACGACCTGTGTACCCGTATAAATTCTGATTCAGGCAGTTTTTCCATTATTGCTTTCATGCTCATGCGTATCAGCAGGGGCTTCTCATTTACAAAGTGGATTTTTATATAATTGTCCAGCCCTTCTACATAGAGTATATCGGCAATAACAATTTTTACAAGGCTGTAGTCCAGCCTTACAAACAGGAATTGTTGTTCGGTTTTTTCCTTGGCATTTACATAGTTATTGTATTCCCTGGCTTTCTCTACAGCCTGCTGAAAGCGGCTGAAGTCGAACGGCTTAAGCAGGTAGTCGGCGGCATTTAAGTTAAAACCCTCCACTGCATACTTGCTATATGCAGTAGTGAAAATAACCATGGTATTTTTTGAGACTTTTTTATAAAAATCAATGCCCGATAAAAAGGGCATATTAATATCCAGGAACAATAAATCTACAGGGTTTTCTTCGAGGTACGCAAGTGCCTCCCCCGTTTCTGTAAACGTTTTATTGAGCTGGATGAAATCAATTTTTTTACAAAAAGTACTTATAATATCAAGCGCTAACGGTTCGTCATCTATGGCTATGGCGGTTATCATTGAAAGTCGATTTTAAGGTATACTATAAAATCATTCTTGCCGTCATTGATATCAAGCACATGCTTACCGGGGTAAAGTAGGTTAAGGCGCCTACGGGTGGAGCTGATACCAATGTCGGTGTTTTTTTCCTGGCCTTGCCTCAAATATACCTTATTGTTAGCTACTTCTAATACAATATCGCCTTTGTTTATTGTAATTTTAATTTTTATATCAGAATTCCCTTCTGAGTTAACCCCATGCTTAAACGCGTTTTCAATAAAAGGTATAAGAAGGAAAGGGGTTATGTATTTGCCATCGCCATGGCCATCAATTTCACAGGTCATTTTAATCTTAGATGTAAGGCGCAGTTTCTGTAGGTCAATATAATTGGTTATATAATTAATTTCCTGTTGAAGCGGCACTCGGTCGTTATTCGATTCGCTGATGCAGTAGCGCATAAGTGCCGAAAGTTTAATGATAGCGTTGGGGGTGGCATCAGATTTGGTAAGGGCCAGGGAATAAATACTGTTTAGGGTATTGAACAGGAAGTGGGGGTCTATCTGAGCTTTCAGGATGGCAAGTTCGCTGGCAAGCATCTGTTCTTTCATTTTTTCCCACTGGCCATACAGGCACAATGCAAAAGAAAAGGTATAAACAATGATGAACATGAACAGGTTGAAGCTATTGCCCAGCACGCTCAACGCCCTTGGCTGGTCAAAGTCCATGCCTGATGGCATCATAAAGTAGTTAAGGAGGAAGAAGAGGTTAAAACAAAGCAATACGGTTAGCATAAATTGCATGTATTTCCTCTTGAAATATAGCTTGGGCATTGCTACATAAAAGTTGAAATAGAAGACTGCAACCAGTAGCAGTGCGTTGGTAATGCGGGGTGGTTCCAGTAAATCGTCAATAAACCCCCTGAGGCCAAATTCAACCCTCATTGGGTTAAAAGGGGTAGGCAAGGAAAGGAACACAAACCATAGAAGTATATGCAGCGCAATGAGTAAGGATATCTTTTTCGATGGTGCCATTTATATTCCTAAGGTAATTTATTGCAAATTATGGTGGTTTATGTTGTTATAACTTGATAATAAAGGTAATACAATAACGCGTTTAAATAAAAAAGCCACCTTAGGAATAAAGCGGCTTTTGTCACCTGTAATCACCATGAAAACATCTTTCGGCTTTTTTAGATTGTCGCCCCCAGGCTCATCCCTGAAATATCGTTGCGTTATTATTTACCTTTTTGATTGTTGCTTCGTTGACTGATTGCAACTAAACAAAGATGGCTATTGTGAATGATTTATGGTATTTTATGACGAGTATGAGGGAATTGTTGGGGCGAATATTGGCTTGGGGTAATGGTAGGTATTATTCAGTTGTTAGGCTATTTGCATTAGGTGGGCAGTTAAAGGCCTTTACATACCAATTCACCGAATAAAGCCACTAAACCTTTTCCATTTCCTGGCACCTGCAAAACTGATCAGGCATATTTTAGCAACGGCAGGCCTTTAAAAAGTAAAAGCCGCTTTAGGAATAAAGCAGCTTTTGTCACCTGTAATCACCATGAAAACGAAATCCCGGTTTTTGCTTCCGGCAGGGTGTCGGCCCTGAAATATTTTTAGTTGGTTATTGTTGTAGTTCTACTGGGCTACCGCCCTTTCACAACTCAAAATTGAGAAATTGGTTTGATAATATTTTAATTATGGTGAGTATAGGCAGATTGTTGGGGTGAATGGTAATTAGCCCTATTTTAATAAATTTTGTTCGTAAAAGCAGGGAGCATAGTATAGCTAAAAAAACAAAAAAGCCGCCTTAGGAATAAAGCAGCTTTTAGTTCACCTGTAATCACCATGAAAAC
>CANBTK010000238.1 GCA_947372365.1 Flavipsychrobacter stenotrophus
GCTGCCTTAGTTACAGGCGTAGCACCTGGGCTTGATACCATCAGCTACTCCATAACAAATAGCTGCGGTACAGCTGTTGCTACCATGGAACTGACTGTTAATGCGCAGCCATTACTTATCAGCAATATCACACCAGCCGCTATCTGCGACAGTGCAGCTTTCAACTACTCACCAGTAAGCGACAGCGCAATAGCAAGCTTTAGCTGGAGCCGCGCTGCAGTTGCAGGCATATCTAACACTGCCACAACTGGCACAGGTGCCATAAGCGAAGCATTAATGAATACTACCAGCAACCCACAGGTTGTAACTTATGTTTACACAACAACTGCTAACGGCTGCTCTACTACTCAGGGTGTAACTGTTACTGTTAACCCTACGCCTAAGTTATCTAGCCCACTTGCTATCAGCGCTTGTAGCGGGTCACCAATAGTATATATTGCCACCGGGTTTACTACCGGAAGCACTTTTACCTGGAACCGTGCACCCGTTACCAATATATTACCAAATTCAGGTACTGGTATTGGCGATATACACGAAACACTTACAAGCAGCGTTGCAGTTCCCGTTACTGTAGTTTATGCATTCACGTCAACAGCCAATGGCTGCTCGTTTAACCAGAATGTTGTACTTACAGTAAACCCGCTGCCAGTTACACCGGTTATCACTACCAATTCGCCATCTGCAGTTTGTGCAAATACACTATACCAAAACTTTGGTACAACTGCGCCTCCAGCGGGCACAGCTTACCATTGGAGCGCAGTAAATGCAACAATCTGGGCTGCAAGCCCTAATGGCCAAAACGCCCTTGTCAGCTTCCCGGCCACCGGCGCAGCACAGGTAATGCTTACTACAAGCATCTATAGCCTGCCATGTACCGTTAGCACCACTTATGCAGTTACCGTAGGCACTCAGGTATCAACAATACCTACTGTCCGTTATTTTGAATACCACTTTGTTTGCACACCTAATAACGAAGGTTCTTACCAGTGGGGCTACGATAATGTAACCATGCTTGACTCTACTATACTTCCGGGCGAAGTGAACCAGGATTACCTGAACGCAAGCCCTGATTTTGCCAACAAATACTATTGGGTAATGACAAGCAACGGTGGCTGTAACCAGAAAACATACTTCAGGATACCAACCGCTATTGAAGAGGTTAATGCAACTGCTACAACAATCGCAGTTTACCCTAACCCAACAACAGATGTAGTTAACGTAACCATTAACTCGGCTACCAACGGTACTATGCAGGTAACAATATTAAACATGGCCGGCCAGGAAATTGTATCGGTACCAGCTAACGACAACAAAGCCAGCATCAACGTAGCCAACCTCGCAAGCGGTGTTTACATGGTTTGTTGCTATCGCGATGGAGTTAAGGTGGGCACCTCACGTTTCATTAAAAACTAATCATTCACACACAAAAAATCAACAAAATGAAAAACATATATGCGTTACTGCTTGCTGCCGGGGGTTCATTAACCGCCATGGGGCAGGCACCGAAAACCTACAATGCCGATAGCCTGCTATCAAGATGGGTTATTGACGTGAACATCCTGGGAGGCTTTAGCTCCCAGGGTTTCACTACGGCAAACTCAACACCTAATTACCTGAATGCCGTAAATGCAAACCCCGGCGAACTGAAATTTAAAAAAGGGATGGCTTATGGTGCTGATGCACAGTTAGGCTTCTTCTTTGGCAAAAAACGCCACTTTGGGCTGGGTGCAGGGTTTATGTACATGATGCAGCAAGGCGATGCGGTACTGGACAACTACCACGTAGAATACCAGGCGACCGATTTCGCCGGCAGTACCTTCAGGCAGTCCATTACAGGCAACAGCCTGAAAGAAAAGCTCTCCATTACCAACATGAATGTACCGGTGATGCTGAAGTACAAAAACCGTTTTTCGAAAAGGTGGGGATTTACAGCCGATGCAGGCGCACTCTTTAACGTGCAAATGAAAAGCAGCTACACTACAGATGCACACTTCGATTATGAAGCCATCTATAAATTTGAAAACACATCGGACGGCGGCACAAGGGCAGTATATGACAACTCCCCTACCCCATCGGCTGGCGACTGGCTGATAACCAAGGCGGAGTTCCTGAGGAATAACCCTAATGGCAACATAGCAGACTATTTTAACGCAAAGCGTGCATTGGGCTTCAATGTAGGCCTTAACGAACCTACACCAACAACAAAGGGTTCCGTTTCCTATACAAAGGGTTCAATTGGCTTTATGGTACAGCCGTCTTTCAACTACTTCTTGTCTGACGATGTAGCACTTAATTTCGGTGGGTACTACATGTTCCAGCCGTTTAAAAATGCTAACACAGCTAACTACCACCTAACAGATGGCAACGGAAACTACAGCTCAATGATTAACAACGTATCGGCCAGCAACAACCAGTCATATGGCCTGAACATTGGTGCACGCTTCTTCCTGGGCAATAAAAAAGACCGCGACCATGATGGTATCAGCGACAGGAAAGACAAATGCCCGGATGTGTTTGGCCTTGCTAAATTTGACGGCTGCCCCGACACTGATGGCGATGGCATACCAGATAGCCAGGACTCATGCGTAACTGTAGCAGGCATTGCCAAATTTCATGGCTGCCCAGATACTGATGGCGATGGCATAATGGATAAGGAAGACCTATGCCCATATAATGCAGGCCCGCTTGCATTGCATGGCTGCCCTGACAGGGATGGCGATGGCATCATAGACAAAGACGACCAGTGCCCAGATGTATTCGGGTTACTGATATTCCATGGCTGCCCAGACAGGGATGGCGACGGCGTACCTGACAACGAAGACAAATGCCCGGATGTTGCAGGCCCAATCAGCAACCAGGGCTGCCCTATTGATACAGTGAACCATGTAGCACCACCACAAGGCCCTATAGACATCACTACGCCAATAAAGTTTGATATAGACCAGACTGATATACACACTGTGTCATACACTGTCATAGATGAAGCTGCAAAACAGCTTAAGGAAGATAAAGGCAAGCGCATGATCATTGATGGCAATGCCGACATTACCGGCCCTGAAGCACATAACATAGGCTTATCTGAAAGGCGCGCTGAAGCCGTTAAAACCCAGCTTACCAAAAGGGGTATAAACCCAGGCAGGATTAAGACAAGGGGCCACGGCAGCAGTATGCCTATTGAAAGCAATAAAACAGCCGAAGGGCGCCAGGAAAACAGAAGGGCAGTAATGCACCTTGTACCTGCAAAAAACTAAAACACAATAGTTAGGGGTGTGCCACCCGGCACATTCCTTAACTCATTGGCTTATCATTCAATAAAATCAATTAAGCAACCAGCATTCTGCTGCTGCCAAACAAACAAAAAAAATGAAAAACTACATTGTAATTGCCATCATGGCCACCTGCCTTAGCACTGCCCCTTCTTTCGGGCAACTCCACGTTGAAACGAAAAAAGAAGAAAAGAAAGAACAAAAAGCTGACAAAAAAGAAAAAAAACTGAACACAACAAAGCGCAAGCTGGTAAGGAAAGAAACAAAGGTGAGCAAGAAAGAGCGTAAGATGCACAAAAAGGAAAACAAAGCCAACGACGAAAAAAGGTCTATCAACGAGCAGATCAAAAAGTAATTGTTTCCCACAGGCATAGCTACCATTATGTTAAAAAAGCACCAGGCCCCGCCTGGTGCTTTTCCATTTTCACCCTGTGAATTTTACAATTTTCAATTGGACTTATGTAACAGGTTTACTATAAAAAGCGGGCATCTTTACGCTAAGCAAAAATAACAGGCAATATAAAAGAAAAAATATCTGATAACTATTCATGGACAACGTGTACAAAATCCCCCTTTACGTAAAAATATCGCTGATATCCGTTGGCTTGTTTGCATTTGTTAGCATGCTGTATATTGCCCAAGGGCTTATAGTGCCTATTATCTACGCCACAATTATTGCCATTGTATTTAGCCCTGCCACCAACTTTTTTATAAAGAAAAAGATGAACCGGGTGCTGGCAATACTGCTTACAATTATTATCATGTTCGCAGCTGCGTTCTGCATAGTAGCCCTTATCATTTCGCAGGCAAGCACCTTCAGCGAAGCTATGCCTAAGCTTGAAGGCAAGTTCACCGAATTGCTACATGACTCGAAATTCTGGGTTTCAGGAAAATTCAATATACCCGCCGTAAAAGTAGATAACTGGCTAGCAGAAACAAGGGCCGAAATATTCACAGCTTGTAGAGCCCTTGCCGGGCAGGCGCTGGTTAATATTGGTGCAGTACTGGTCATCCTGGTACTTATCCCGGTCTACATATTCATGATACTTTTTTACCAGCCGTTGCTCATTGAATTCGTGCACAGGCTGTTCATCGCCAATAAGCCCGTGGAGGTAACCGAGGTACTTTCCTCAGCTAAAAAGATAATTCAGAGCTACCTTATAGGCCTAATGCTTGAAGCTCTTATTGTGGCAGCCCTAAACGTAACCGCGCTACTGCTGCTGGGCGTAGAATATGCCATACTGCTGGGTGTAATAGGGGCAATGCTGAATGTTATACCCTACCTGGGTGGTATTGTAGCCGTAACCCTGCCAATGCTGATAGCGTTAGCCACCAATTCGCCGGGTAACGCAATACTGGTACTGGCGGCATACATCTTTATCCAGTTTATTGACAATCACATTATCATCCCCAACGTAGTAGCATCTAAAGTTAAACTGAATGCACTTGTTTCAATAATCGTGGTACTGGCGGGCGGGGCTCTATGGGGCATACCGGGCATGTTCCTGTCCATCCCGCTCACGGCAATATTAAAAGTCGTTTTTGACCACGTGGAGGGGCTGAAGCCCTGGGGTTACCTGCTGAGCAATGAGGCCGCCGGGAAACCCGTGGCACTTAAAAAACAACCCGCCAGCCCACCTC
>CANBTK010000239.1 GCA_947372365.1 Flavipsychrobacter stenotrophus
TTGACTATTTTGCGGAGCAGGTAGCAGCGTATGAATGGGATAGCGCCAAAAGGAAAATCATGCAGGTTTATGCTGGCATGGGTTCCTTCAATGATTTGGTGCTGCACCGTGGCGGCGTGCCCGTATACCCCGAAAACCGGGAACTGGAACGCCTACGGATAAAACTATACAAGCAGGTTACGGATAGCTGGTAGCAGGGGGGAGTTAATTCCCCTACGTTACATCTCACCAAACAATTCAACAACAGTAGGCGTAAGGCTTGCCCTTACCCTGTATAAATTGGGTGCCGCACGCCCACTTAGGGCAACCGCAAGGTACCTGCCTTTTTTCTGCAGCAATATCAACCCTTCTGGTTTGTGTTTGTTGATGCGTTTGTGCCATGCCCTGCTACAAACCTATTTTTTTGTCACATAAAAACGATATTTTTGATATCATCCACACATTAAAGCCATTTTATGAAAAACCTGCTTTTGCCTGTACTTGCACTTTTCCTGTTGGTGAGCACCATGGCCCCAATGCCTGCGGCCGCAAAGCTAATCCCGCAAAACAAAGAAACTATTGTAATGGGGCAGGTTAACAATGGCGTTGCTACTTTTACGGTTGATACGAAATTACTAAGGAGCGATTTGCAGCATTTTATTAGCCAGGGGCTAAAGATGCCTGTTGCGTTCACAGACGTTAAAATCAACTTTGATGCTGGGGCAAGTACGTATTACCTGGTGGCCACTGGCGCAGTTAAAGGCGGGCCTGCGGTAAGGACAACCCTTCATGTAAGGGAATATGCCGGTTGCCTGTTTATAGGCGGCGAGCCTGTTACCACTTGTACCACTACTGGCGCAACAGCCGAAACCGTGGGCTGTCAGCCGGTTGCAACAGCCTGCACTACATGCCCGGGTGGTGCCGAGTGCACCAAAACCGTTTCCAGTACGCCACGCGCGCTATTTGTATCTATCCCGTTGGGCAGTTGCCAGTAATGGGCTAATGCGCCCATTTTTTGTTATATCAATTGCATACTAAACTTTGGCATGTAAACATCCCCTCACCTTCCAAGGCTACCGTGTACCCATATCTTTTTTGATGGCACTATTATCACGGAATGCGCCGTAGGCGCTATCGCTTTGTAGATATAAAATACCTATTATGGCTGTCCATCCGGAGGATGTACCCAAATTTGGATGGTATAGGGTAGCTCCTCAGGAGCATAAAACCTAAAAAAATGGCTTGGCTACAAAGCGGCAACCCCTACGGGGCGGTACAAATTATAACAAAATAACTTGTGGGTACACGGTAGCCTTCCAAGGGGAATAGCGATGCTGCGTTTACTTTTGTATTCAGAATTATGGTGATGCAGTTTTTTAATGTTCAATAAGTATTATTTGGGTGGAAGCAATCACATACCGATTGGTGAAAAAGCCCTGGCGAGTATCATTTTAGGGCATAACCTAGTGACGATAGGCTCTGTCAGCGCCTCGTCTTTCCTTACCTCCGCTTAAAAAACACAAACCCATTCAGCTCGTTAATTTTTTCCAGCTGCGGCATGGCTATGTATTGCCTGGCATCCTGCACCTTGCAGATGAAGTAGGTGGGCTTGTCCACGTTGCCATTGAGCAGCCATTGCTCGTCAATACTGCCGTTGTTGTAGTAGCTGGCATTGGCGAAGGGCTGTTTTTTGGCGTAGAAGAGGTAGGCATAGCTTTTGTAGCCCAAGGAGTGTATGTATACGTTTTGCCCTTCAAAACCTTCAAAGAAAGTGATGGCTGCCCGCTGCGAATAGCCTTCTATTTTGGGTGTAAAGTGCAGTACCGTAACCTGTATAATAACCAGTTGCAGCACGCACAGGGCTATCATCCCCTTCCTGAAATTGCGCTGCATGTAGAGTATAGCGGCTACTATGCCCACAATATACAGCAGGCCCCAAAGGCATTCAGCGTAACTCCAGGGCACATTGGCGCTCAGGTTGCCTACGGCAAAAGGGTCGTCAATAAGCGGTATAATTTTAGCTTTGTTTAGCCCTACTATGGGCAGCGCCAGTATAAAAACGCCCAGCACAGAGCCTGTGAAATACAGTATGGCTTTGACACGTTTTTTGAGCAACAGGGCATTGTTGGATAGGCGGTGCAACTGCAGCGCGGCCAGGTAGGTAAGCGGGAAGTAGCAAAGCGATGAGTAATGGACGATTTTTGTCTTGACTATCGAAAACAGTATCAGCACCACCCAGAACATGATCCACATAAGGCGGGTAAAGTCGCGGGTGTGCGGTGCATCGCTGCCGGGTTTGCGGGTGTACTGGAACAGGAAGGCCGAAGCCGGAAAACAGCCAATAAGCAGTACTATAAAATGGTACACAAAGGGGCCGCCATGGTCGGCATCTTCGGTTGAAAACAGGCGTGCCTGGTACGATATAAATTCGGTAAGGAACCATTTGCCATAGGCAAGGCCGTAATTGGCTGTGGCTATGGCTATCCAGGCCACAAAGGGCAGGGCAGCGCAAAAGGCAATAATGGCCATTTGCTTCACGGTGTACTGGCTTTTGCCTTTTACCACTACCAGGTACACCGCAAATGAAAGCATGGCTACAATAATAGCCGCGGGCCCCTTGGTAAGCACTGCCAGCCCCAGGAATAAGCCAGCCAATACTGCATGGCGGGTTTTGTTGCCCAGGAATTTAAGCAGGTGCAGCTGGAAGAACGCCAGGAAGATAAAAAAGTTGAAGGTGGGGTCTATAATGCCTGATTTGAAATAGAAGTGGGGCAGCCATGTAGCGGCGTATAGCAATACCCACCATGCCGCCATTTTTTCATTCACCACCTTTTTGCCTACGTAGTAAAGGGTGAGCAAGGTGGCTACTCCCATAAATGCATTGGGGAAGCGGGCGGCATAATCGCCTATGCCAAACAGTTTCATAGACAGCACCTGCATCCATATAAATATGGGTGGCTTTTCCCAAAAGGGCATAAAGTCTATCTGCGCACGCAGGTAGTCTTTGGTTACAATCATTTCGCGGGCGCACTCGGCAAAATTGATTTCATCCCAGTCGAACAGGTGCACCTGCCCCAGGAACGGAAAAAAAAGCAGTGCAGCCCCCAGGGCTATGAGCAGGTAACGTAAATATTTTGGCATGTAGCGGTACTGTAAACGAATTAAAATGAGTTTTCGGAAAACGGGCGATAGGCGCACAAAATTAGCTTTCATTTACATACCCTGCGCATCCGGGCAAAATTGTGTGCCAACCAAATTATCGAATATGTATTTTTTATTTGTATGGCAATCCCTTGCGGTTGCCCTCTGGGACGTGTGCCCATGTTATTCAGGGTAAGGGCAAGCCTTACCCCTACGTGCTTTTTAATTTAGGTGCTTTGTTATTATAGGGTTTACTGTAGGATGCGGTAATTCGGTTAGTGCCCGTAAAATTACAGCCGCCATTACCCTTTATTGGCAGTCACAGCGTCCGCTGCCGCTATTGGCGAAGCCTTTAGGCTTTGCATCACCGAGAAAAGCAGGGTAGTGGTGGTAGCGCCTATTATGCTGCCGAAGTAAACATCTTTAAAAAAGTGCGCGGCAAGGTATAGCCTGGAATAGCAAACCATAATTGCCAGCACAAAAAACAGCGACCCAAAACGTTTGTATTTAGCAGGGAGTAGCAATGACAGGAAGCAGAAAAAGCTGAACGCGCCCTGGCTGTGTCCCGAAGGGAAGCTATCGCGCAGCAGTTCAGGCCACTGGGGCAGGTAATGTATCCAGTTGGCCCTGTTGAAATAGTTGAGTGGCCGAGGGGCATGGAACATCCTTTTTATCCACTGCTGCATGAGCAGGGGGGTAATATTGGCAGCCACCGCAGTAAGGAAATACCACTTTGTCCTGAATTGGGGCAATAGCATTAGGCCTACCAGGGTAGGAATGATTATTTCAGGCTGGCCCATAAAGGTAATGTAGTACATGAGCGTATCGGCAAGCGGCGTATAGTGCATATTTACGCTCGCAAACAACTGCTGCTTGCTGAATGATAGCAGCAACAGCCCACCGCATATAACCCACGCAAGGAACGGGATATGGAAATACGGGTTATATGCTATTTTAATTTTCTTAAACAATTGCTTGCTGTTTTTTTGGGAAAAGGCTTTTTATGGCGCGCCAGCCACGCAGGTACAATTCCTTTGTAAATATCTGCGAGTCGTTGCGGGCGGTAACTATCAGCCATATGGCTACCGGGAACAGTATAGCGGTTGACATCCACATGCCTGCCCATGCCGGCACCGAAGCGGTTTTAGCTATTTTTTCACCTGTAATGTTAAGTATATGGAAGGTGATAAAGAAGGCAACTGCGAATACCAGCGGCAGCCCCAGCCCACCCTTACGGATGATGGCACCCAGCGGCGCGCCTATAAGGAACAGCAGCAGGCAGGCAAATGAGAGTGCGAACTTACGGTGGAACTCAATGGAGAACTTAAGGAAATTTTCCCTGCCCAGCTTATCCATAAGCGTATTGTTGTTCATCAGCGCCTTTAGGTTGCGCAGGTTATTGGCGGTTGACTGCAGCAGGGTAACCCTCTTGTCGGCCGGCACAAGCTCAGCAAACGAGGTTTTATAGGTGGCACCGGGCCCTATCTTAGCGGAATCTATCTTCCGGCTAACTGCGGCTGCTTCTTTGGTGCCGTTGGCAATGGTAATGTAGGGCGCAATGTAAGATGCTATTGTATTGCCGGCGGCGCGGTTGGTTTTGCCCAGGCTGTCTATTGCCTCATATAGCTGCTTTACGTCCATCATCTGATAAGCGTTCTTAAACAGGTCCTGGTTGGTACGGGTAAAGTTGAAAGCCGACAAATCGAATGCCTTGTCCCACTTGGCAAAGTGCATGCGGGTTTGGGGGTAGTTGGCGGCATGGGTATTGTGCTCGTAGCCTTCG
>CANBTK010000240.1 GCA_947372365.1 Flavipsychrobacter stenotrophus
CACTGCAGCCGCTGGCAACAGCTACCAATGGTATGATGGCGGCGTGGCTATTGCAGGGGCAACGAACAGCAGTTATGTTGCCAATACCAGCAGCAGCATAACCGTTAAGGTTACATCTGCGGCAGGTTGCGTGAATATTACTGCAACCCCTGTAGTTATAACTGAAGTTACGGTACCTGTGGTAATACCGTTTACGCCTACCAGCTTTTGCTGGGGTGGCAGCGCGTTGCTGGGTGTTAGCGTAAGCACATCGGCAGGCGTTACTTACCAGTGGCAGCTTGGCGGTGCTAATATTGCCGGCGCAACCGGCGCAACATACAGCGCCAATGTTTCGGGCAATTACACCTGTGTTATTTCGGTGGGCAGCGGTGCATGTGTAATTGGCACTACAGCAGTTACGCTAACTGAATTGCCATTGCCTAACCCCGTTATTATATGGGATGGCAGCAACCTGAAAGTAGGCAACACATTTGTCACATACCAATGGTTTAAGAGCATGGTGCCTATATCTGGCGCTACAAGCTGGTACATAACGCCTACCGACACCGGCAGGTACACTGTGCAGGTAACAGATACTACAGGCTGCCATTCTTTTGCGCCTGAATACCCGTTACATTCCCTCGGCAATGTGGGCGTGGCGACTACTGCAAACAACAGCGGCATAAGCATCTTCCCTAACCCAGCCGAAAATGTGGTACACATAACCGCAGCAGGCAAAGTAAGGGCTGTGCTCAGCACCATTGATGGACGCAAATTATTGGATGAGGCTGATGCAACAGAAATAAATGTTTCCAGCTTTGCCAGTGGTACCTACTTGCTGATGCTCTACGGCCAGGATGGCGAGATGATAAAGGCTGAAAGGATAACTAAGAGATAGGCAAAATAGCTGCGCTAAAAAGCAGGTGCAATACTATAGTATCCAGCTTCCCTAACAGGTAGCTGGATTTTTTGGCATAAAGCCGGCTGCAGAATAGATGCAGGATTAAACAACAAATTCAGGTGTATAGTCTTCAATACGAAGGATGCGGCGGGTTGGGAAAGCTGGCGCAGCGACAATCAAGTTTTGTGAATGTTTTGCACTGCCATTGTATTGCTGAATTCATTGGGCGCAGCTGATATCAGGCCACAAAAAAACCGCCCATTGTTTTGGAGCGGTTTTTTCAATAATAATATTCAGCAGTAATTAGCTTTGTGCTTCCTCAGCTGTAGCTTCTGTTGCCTTTTCTTTTTCTTTTGCTGCGCTTTCGTCCTTCATTTTCTTAGCTTCCTCTTCTTCGCGTATGTGCTGCAGTTCGTCTTCGCCAGCGGCCAGTTTTTCTTTCAGGCGCTTCATTTTGGCGTTACTGTCGCTTATCAGCACTTCAAGGTGCATGCGCAGCTCCTCGGCTTTTTTGCCGGGGGTTATATTATCCATCGCATTTTTGAAGTCAGCCAGTTTTTCTTCTTCAACAGCTATTTCCTCCCTCATTTTATGCACTATGGTAAAGGCCTGCTCCATGCGGGCTGACTTTTGTGCTTCGGCATACATTTTCCTTTGGTCGCGGTTGGCATCTTTGCGGTTAAAGAAGTGCTTGCGTGCGCCCAGGAAGGCATCCCACATGGTATTGTTATGCTCGCGCGGCACAGGGCCTATTTTCTTCCACTCATCAAAAATGCGGTTCATTTCGATGGTAGTTTCGCCCCAGCGGCTGGAGTTCTTAATTTCTTCAGCCTTTTTCAGCAATGCCGATTTCAGGTTGAAGTTATTTTCCATCGTAATGCGGGTTGCCTCGGTGTGGCGCTTACGGGCCTCGAAGAATTGCTCCTGGGCTGCGTTATACCTTTTCCACAGTTCTTCGCCTTTATCATGGGCTATGCGGCCGGTTTTCTTCCACTCATCCATCAGCGCCGCATAGGCCAGTGCGGTATTATTCCACTCTGTGCTTTCGCGCAGCGCTTCGGCGCGCTCCACAATATTCAGTTTCAGTGCGTAGTTGCCTTCCTGCTCTTCCTGCACCATGTTGTAGTGCTCCTTCTTCCTGTCAAAGAAAACGCTGCGGGCCGACATGATGCGCTGCCAAAGTTCTTCGTTCTTTTTAGGCAGTGTGCGGCCAATGGTTTTCCATTTTTCCACTATTTGCTGAAAGGCTTCTGTTGCTGCTTTCCATTCACCGGAATTTGCAAGTGCCTCAGCCTGCTCTGCAAGTTCTATTTTTAAATCAAGCGTAAGGAAGAGGTCTTTTTCGTTGTCTTCCTGCTGTATCCTTTTACGGTCCAGGAAAACTTTGCGGGCCGCTTCTATGCGGTTCCATATTTTATCATTGCGCCCACGGTCTATATAGCCAGTCTGCTTCCATTTGTCAGCAAGGTCTTTAAACGCCTGGTTGGTTTCTTTCCATTCGCTGCTTTCAGCAAGGCTTTCGGCCAGTTCAGCCAGCTTGGTTTTTGCCTGTACGTTTTCCTCTATTAATTCTTTAATAGCTTTGTCCCAGTCAGCAACCAGCAGCATAGGTTTTTCAAAATCGCCAACTGCGGCTACCTGTTGCAGGTATTCCCTCAGGTGTTCCACTTTGTCAGCCACTTTAAGTTTATCTTCTGCCGCCAGCCACTCTACTTCTACTTCCCGCACACGGGAAAGAACAGCCTCAAATTTTTCAGTAAGGTTTTTGAGTACAGCATCATTGTTTTCAGCTGCAAGCGTAGCAATTATGCGTTCAGTAATGTGTGGTTTAGCGCAAAGCACTAAGTTGCCGTTTTCGTCCAGTTTAAACAATTCTTTACCGGAGAATGTTTGTTCTTCCCACCATAAATTAAGGCCGTTAGCCTGTTCCAAAGTCATAGCCATCTGTTTTAAATAGTACCGATATTTTGCTTCGTGACGCTACACTAATAAAACCATGTATGAACGTTGAATTTCATTTTGCCCATGCACCTGCTCCCTACTAATTTTAGGGGTAAAAAATATTGCTTTGAGCAATAGTTGCCGCATGTAAACAAAGTAAAATTGTTACGCCATTAAATAGTTTTTATTGTGGATGCCCCACATTCCAACGATAAAGCTAATATTTTATTTGAAAGAATGGTAATGTTCCGGCGCAGAAAATAATGTTATTATTAATTAACAGTAAATATGCAGTAGTTTAATTGGGATATATATATGGCCGTGAACCAACATGTAACAGGCATATAAAAGGTTAACAGTTGGCTGTTGGCTTATTGGTTGTTTGTAGTAATTACCTAAACCCTCAAATATTTTATTTACTCCCGAAAATCGAATAGTTTCGCACCGTAAAGCACACAATATATGAGCGAAATAAGGCATAACTGGACGAAGCAGGAAATCAAAGCAGTTTATGGCCAGCCATTGCTGCCACTGGTACTGCAGGCTGCCAATGTACACAGCAAAAACCATGTTTTTGGCGAAGTGCAGATAAGCAGCCTGTTATCTATTAAAACAGGTGGCTGCTCCGAAGATTGCGCCTATTGCCCACAGGCCGCCCGCTACAACACAGGCGTGCAGGTACAGTCCCTTATGAAAACCAGCGAAGTAGTTAGCGCAGCTGTTGCTGCCAAAGCCGGCGGCGCATCACGCTTTTGTATGGGTGCCGCGTGGCGCGAAGTAAGGGATAACAGCGATTTTGACAGAGTGATAGAGATGGTGAAGGCAGTGAATGAAATGGATATGGAAGTTTGCTGCACCCTGGGTATGATAAATGAACACCAGGCAGCAAGGCTTGCTGAAGCTGGCCTTTACGCTTACAACCACAATGTTGATACATCGGAAGAGCATTATAGCGAAGTAATTACCACCCGCACCTACGATGACCGCCTGAACACGCTTTCCAACGTGCGCAAAGCAGGTATCTCGGTTTGCAGCGGCGGTATTATAGGCCTTGGCGAAAAAGAGGAAGACCGTATAGGCATGTTAATGACCCTTGCCAACCTGCCCCAGCACCCCGAATCAGTGCCAATAAATACACTGGTCCCGGTAGCAGGCACGCCACTTTCTGAAAACGATAAAGTACCGTTCGATGAACTGGTGCGCATGATAGCAACAGCACGTATTATGATGCCGCAGTCAGCCGTGAGGCTTTCGGCGGGAAGGCTGGCGCTTTCGGTAGCGGAGCAGGCAATGTGCTTTATGGCTGGCGCCAACTCTATTTTTGCCGGCGATAAGCTGCTTACCACCCCTAACCCTGGGTTCAGCAGCGATATGGAGATGTTTAAGCTGCTGGGCCTTACCCCAAAAGCTGCTTTTGCAGATGTAAAGGAAAAGAGCGAACAGAACGTAATGGAGCATGAACCCGCTTGAGCAGGCACTTGATGCCAGGCTCAGGGAACGGCAGGCAGCAGGCAATTTGCGCCGCCTTGCAGTGCCCGGCGATGGTGTAGATTTTTTTTCAAACGATTATTTAGGCATATCCGCAACCGGCTTACTGAGTAAGCTGGTTGCGGATAACTATTTAGTGGCCACCGGGTCCACTGGTTCGCGGCTTATATCAGGTAACAGTGCGGCGTTTGAAGCGCTGGAAAGCACCATAGCGGCATTCCACAAGGCAGAAGCGGCACTGGTGTTTAATTCGGGCTACGATGCCAACACCGGGCTTATTTCAGCCATTGCCGACAGGCATACCACCATACTTTACGACGAGCTTTGCCATGCCAGCATTATTGACGGCATAAGGCTGAGCCTGTGCGCTAATAAATACAGGTTTGCCCACAACAACTTTACAGAACTGGCAGCCCGCCTGCAACAACAGAGTACCAAACCGGGCCCCATCATTGTTATTATAGAATCGGTTTACTCCATGGATGGGGACATGGCTCCGCTTAAAGAAATTGCAGCCCTGTGCCATCAGTACGGCGCAAAGCTTATTGTTGACGAAGCCCATGCCACAGGCGTTTTCGGTGGGCATGGCG
>CANBTK010000241.1 GCA_947372365.1 Flavipsychrobacter stenotrophus
GAACGATTTTATCAGCCAATAGGAAGAAGCCCTATTATGCAGATATTATAAATGGCTGGCTGTTTTGTCAGCCATCTTTCAATTTTCCATAGGGAATGGCCTACAACCGCAAAAAAGACAAGTGTCGAACCTCAAAAAAACAAATAGTGTATTTACTTATTTTGCAGGCGTGGTAAGGCTTTCGGAGGAAAAATAAAAAGGGAACTGCAATAAAATATTGCAGTTCCCCTCTTGTGTAGCGAGGACAGGGATCGAACCTATGACCTTCGGGTTATGAGCCCGACGAGCTACCGCTGCTCTACCTCGCGCTGTTGCTGCAAATGTACGAGGATAATTGACACTATCCAAACTAGAATCATAATAAAAAGCCAAATCGCCAACAAATAACTGACGCCTATACGAAAAACGCCCTCCCCACGTTAATGAACCCGTGAAGGTTTTTGGGCAAACCTGCAATAAATACGGGCTCTTTACAAAGGCTCAATAACTTTTATTGTGGAAAGGAAACAACTTTAAACTAAGTATTACTTAAAGGCCTGGCAATATTGTCCAAACGCTAATTGCTGCATTTATTTGCCGATGCGTAACAATAAAATAATTTTGAAAAAAACTTGCAAAAAAACCTCATTATACCCAAGGAAAAAACGCTACTTTACGTCTTTACAACAAGGCACAGCGCTAAAAGCACTTAACTAACATTTATTACAACAGCATTGTTGAAAATTATTTGTAACGCAAAATTGTTTTTTTGAGCTGTACTTATATCTTTGCAACCGCACAATATCATTTAGTAACAAAAATTCAGAAAACAAAAACAAAAACCAGAATTATGGCAGAAGTAAAAACGGCCTCCGCAAAACCATCATCACAGGGTTCACATGCTGGCAAGCCCAAGAATTCTAGCAACTTCATGATTAACTTATTAATCGTGGGCGCTTGTGTAGCAGTAGGGATAATTGTCTTCAAATTTGTGCTGGGTAGTGCTGCCAACTTCCACGATGGCGCTACAAGGGAACACCCAAGCAATTTCATGGGTACTATGTATTCAGGTGGCTTTGTGGTACCTATATTATTAGGCACTTTATTGACATTGCTTTCTTTCATAGTAGAGCGCACATTAACTATAGTAAAAGCGAAAGGCAGCATGGATGCTGGTGAATTTGTTCGTAAAGTACAATACCACCTGGCTAACAAAAACGTACAGGCTGCAATCAGCGAGTGCGACAAGCAAGCTGGCTCAGTAGGCAACGTAATGCGCGCTGGCCTTGTAAAGTATAATGAAATGGTTAACAACAGCGACCTGGACAGGGACCAGAAGGTTGCTAACATTAAGAAAGAAGTAGACGAAGCTACTGCACTTGAGCTGCCTATGCTGGAAAAGAACCTTGTGTTCCTTTCTACTATCGCATCTTGCGCTACCCTTCTTGGCCTTTTCGGTACGGTAATGGGTATGATACGTTCATTCGCTGCGATGGCTAATGCCGGTGCGCCTGATGCTGCTGCACTTGCAAGTGGTATCTCTGAAGCGTTGATTAACACAGCGTTAGGTATCAGTACTTCATTCTTCGCTATTATCGCGTACAACTTCTTTACTACCCTTATTGACGGTATCACTTTCGGTATAGATGAGAGCGGTTTCACTCTTACTCAGAGCTTTGAAGCTAACTACAAATAATATTTAGAAGAAAAATATTTGTAGAGGTTTGTGGATTTTTAAAAATCCTGCATCTTATTAATTTAACCGAAGAAGAACATTACAATGGGCCACGCAAAACTACCACGGAAAAGTACCAACATTGACATGACGGCAATGTGCGACGTAGCTTTTCTGTTGCTGACATTCTTTATGTTGGCTACCAAGTTTAAGCCTGAGGAGCCGGTAGTGGTAAAGACACCATCATCAATATCATCAATAATGTTGCCTGATAATGATGTAATGCTGCTAACCGTGGATACCAAAGGGCGTATATTTTTTGCAATTGATAACAAGGTGAAGCGTAAAGCGCTGATTGAAGAGGTAAACACAACTAAAGGATTAAACCTTAGTGACGCGGAAATGAATTCTTTCGCTATCGGCGCTTCTGTTGGTGTTTCTTTCAGCCAGTTGAAATCATACCTTTCGTCAACGCCAGAGCAGCAAAAAAACATAGATGCAACAGCCCCAGGCGTTCCATCTGATACTGTTGCCACCTCAGCAGCCAATGAATTGGGTGCATGGGTAACCAGTGCCAGGATGACTAACCCTAAGCTGCGCGTATGTATCAAAGCTGATGGCGACGCAAGCTACCCTAATGTGGCTAAAATAGTTAAGACACTGGAAGGGCTGAAGGTTTTCAAATTCAACCTGATAACCAACCTTAAGGCTATACCTCCGGGAACGGCTGCTTATGTAGAAGCCAACTCAGGGAAAAAGTAGTAATAACGAAACAATTGGCAATTCGACAATTTGCCAATTGTTTTTTGAGTGAAATAGGAAAATTCATGAATTCGCTGCATTGGGTAATTGTCGAATTAGCTAATTGCCGAATTGAAATTGTAAAACAGTAAAATACTATTTACCATGGCAGAAATGGATACCTCGTCGGGCGGGGGGCATAAAAAAGGAACCGGCGTCAAAAAACCAAAAAAATTAAGTACCCGTATTGACCTTACCCCCATGGTTGATTTGGGTTTTCTGTTGATCACTTTCTTCATGTTTACTACCACTTTGGCTAAACCAAAGACTATGGAAATAAACATGCCTTACAAGGACCCTAATATGAAGGAGGAAGAAAAGAACAAAATCAAAAATAGTGTCGCTTTAACTATACTCCTGAGCAAAAGCCACAGGGTATATTACTACGAAGGGATTGGCGAAGACCCTACCAAGCCACCTGAAGTTAAAGTAACTTATTTTAACCAAAAGAATGGCATCCGTGACGAAATCATTTCTAAGAAGAAAATGGTTGATGCAATGAAAGCCAGCGGCCAACTGACAGCAAAAGACCAAATGACCGTTTTGATAAAACCTGATACTACAAGTACTTACAGCGACCTTGTGAATATCCTTGACGAAATGAACATTAATGACGTTAAAGTTTATGCCATCATTGATATTTCGGAAGTTGACCGTGAGTTTATCAAGGCAACGGAAGTAGCCAACGGCGGGCAGTAAATGTGAAAAATTAATAGTAAAAATTTAAAAGCCGCTTACTGAATACAAAGTAGAAAGTATGTACGCCTAACTACCAGTACTGTTTACTATGAAAAATGTAAGATGATGACTAAAAAATTACGCAATGGATATTAATAAAATTCTAAGTAGTGACTACATCGACATCATTTTCGATGGCCGTAATAAAAATTACGGTGGCTATGAGTTGCGCAAAAACTATCCTAAACGCGTTGCTAAATCTTTGCTCCTGTTAGTGGCTATTGGTGGCCTTACTGGTGTTTATGCTTTGGTTAACAGCAGGATAAAAGCAGAGAGTAAAGCAAAGCTGGTTACGAAGGAAGTTACTTTGGCTGAGCCGCCACCGATTGACCCAAAGAAACCACCGCCACCACCTCCTCCGCCTCCACCACCGCCTGTAAAGCCAACTGTGAAATTCACACCTCCTGTTATTAAGAAGGATGAAGAAGTGAAGGAAACGGAAGTTCCACCTCCACAAAAAGAAATTACAGCATCAGGCCCTAAGGACGAAAAAGGCGACCCGAATGGTATAGACCCGGGCATAGTTAGCGAACCAGGTACAGGCGTAGTAGCGGCACCAGCTGCACCACAAATTTACCAGTTCGTAGAACAAATGCCAGCTGCACCATATGATGTACCTGAATACCTGGCCAAGAACCTGAAGTACCCTGATAATGCAAGGGAAGGTGGCGTACAGGGCCGCGTGGTAGTAAAGTTCGTTGTAAACGAAGATGGTTCTATCACGGATGTTGAAATAGTACGTGGTATTGGCTCTGGTTGTGATGAAGAGGCTAAACGCATTATTGCAGCTATGCCTAAATGGAAGCCTGGTAAAAATAATGGTAAGGCAGTTAAATGTTATTTTAACCAGCCTATCTCCTTTAAGTTAGAGTAGTAGCCATACGGCATTAAGAAATACAATGAAAAAGGATTGCGGTGTAAGCCACAATCCTTTTTTTATATTATAGCTGATAGCGAAAAGGTAAAACATAAGTGAATGAAACGACGCGTGCCATGCAAACAATGGATGGTTTTCGACAAACTTTAGTGAGTATGCCATTTTTGTGATGTTGCCCGAATTTATGCTGCAATGAATACTTTTGCAGCACAATACAATAACCACATAAATACCCATACCATGCAATACGCAGTAATAACAGGCGCAACCCAGGGAATAGGCAAGGCAATAGCCGAGAAATTGCTGCAGGAAGGGTGCTCTATAGCCGTTTGCGCGCGCAACAAAGAAAAGCTGAATGCCTTACAGGCATTATGGGCCCAGCAATACCCTACTGCCCAGGTAATGGTGTATAATACCGACCTTGGCAATAAGGATAATGCCATTGCTTTTGCCAGCGCGGTTACGGCAACCTTCCCCAGGGTTGATATATTGGTTAATAATGCCGGCACATTTACCCCTGGCACTATAGGCGACGAGCCTGATGGCAGGCTGGAGGCGCTAATGGCAGTAAATTTATACAGCGCATACTACCTAACCCGTGGCCTGCTGCCCGCAATGAAGAAAAATGGCTCGGGCCACATTTTCAACATGTGCTCGGTTGCCAGCCTAAAGGCATATAACAATGGCGGTTCTTACAGCATCAGCAAATATGCCTTGCTAGGCTTTTCTGACAACCTGAGGGAGGAGTTAATGCCTTTCAACATAAAAGTGACAGCAATATGCCCCGGAGCAGCTTATACGCCATCGTGGGAAGGAAGCGGAGTGCC
>CANBTK010000242.1 GCA_947372365.1 Flavipsychrobacter stenotrophus
TTGACATCCACATGCCTGCCCAGGCAGGCACCGAAGCGGTTTTAGCTATTTTTTCGCCCGTAATGTTAAGTATATGGAAGGTGATGAAGAACGCAACTGCGAATACCAGCGGCAGCCCCAGCCCACCCTTACGGATGATGGCACCCAGCGGCGCGCCTATAAGGAACAGCAGCAGGCAGGCAAATGACAGCGCAAACTTGCGGTGGAACTCAATGGAGAACTTAAGGAAGTTTTCCCTGCCCAGCTTATCCATAAGCGTATTGTTGTTCATAAGCGCCTTTAGGTTGCGCAGGTTATTGGCGGTTGACTGTAGCAGGGTAACCCTTTTGTCGGCGGGTACCAGTTCGGCAAACGAGGTTTTGTAGGTGGCACCGGGGGCTATCTGGGCGGAGTCAATCCTCCGGCTCACGGCGGCCGCTTCTTTGGTGCCGTTGGCAATGGTAATGTAGGGCGCAATGTAAGAGGCTATAGTATTGCCGGCGGCGCGGTTGGTTTTGCCCAGGCTGTCTATTGCCTCATATAGCTGCTTTACGTCCATCATCTGGTAGGCGTTCTTAAACAGGTCCTGGTTGGTACGGGTAAAGTTGAAAGCCGACAAATCGAATGCCTTGTCCCACTTGGCAAAGTGCATGCGGGTTTGGGGGTAGTTGGCGGCATGGGTATTGTGCTCGTAGCCTTCGTCATATATCCAGCCATCTTTAAGGCGGAAGATAAGCGCCTGCTTATCGCTGGTAGGCATCATCTGCCCTTCCTTGGCCAGTATCACCTTGTTGTTGCCTACGAGCCCGGTGTGGTCATAAATGAGTATGTCGTGTATGGTAAAGCCATCTTCGTCCTTGCTGCCTACCCTTATAGAAAAACCCTGTATGTCATTGTTAAACTGGTCGGGCTTAATGTTGAGTGTAGGCTTGGAGTTACGCACGTCATACAGCAGCGATAGCGCTTTAAGGTTGGCAACGGGGATAACATTGTTGTTGAAAATAAAGGCGGCCCCGCAAATAACCAGTACAAAATAGCCTAATGGGCGCATGAACCGCAACAGCGATATACCCGATGATTTGATGGCTACCAGCTCAAAGTTTTCGCCCATATTGCCAAATGTCATGATGGAGGAAAGCAGTACGCTCAGCGGCAGCGCCAGTGGCACCAGCGTGGTGGACATGTACAGCAGCAACTGCAATATCATCCAGATACTCAGCCCTTTGCCTATCAGCTCGTCCATATATAGCCAGAAAAACTGCATAACCAGTACAAACAGGGATACGAAAAAAGTAATGATAAACGGCCCGATAAAACTACGGATGATTAATATGTCGAGCTTCTTAAACAATACAGGGGGCGATTTACTGCAAACCTACAAATTTAATGCCTGAAAATAATGTTAATAGCTATGAACAGGCTTTTCTTCACATGCTAGCGCCTAAGCTGCAACATTATAGGGCTCCCTTACTTGGTAAGCGCCCTGAAAACGTCCTCCAGGCTATATACTTGCGACTGCATAGATGTGATGCTTATGTTGTTGTTAAGCGACATTTGCATCAGTTCCCGGCGTAGCTCGTCGGCATTATTGCTCAGCAACTTCCAGGTGTTATTGGCTGCAGCTTCCACCGATGTAGCATTGGGTAGCGCTTTAAGCTCTGCGGCACTGATTTCTTTATCGAAAGTAACTATCAGCGCGTCGCTGGCCGACTGGGTGGCTTCCTGCAGCTTGGCAATGGCATCATCGGCTACAATTTTACCATTATTAATAATGATAACCCTGCTGCACATGGCCTGCACTTCCTGCATAATGTGGGTGGAAAGCAGTACGGTTTTTTCCTTGCCTATGGCTTTAATCAGTTCGCGTATTTCTATTATCTGGTTAGGGTCCAGTCCGGTGGTAGGTTCATCCAGTATCAGCACCTCGGGGTTGTGCAGCATGGCCTGTGCCAGGCCCACGCGCTGCTTGTAGCCTTTTGATAGTGCACCTATCCTTTTGTGCGCTTCCTTGGTTAGCCCGGTCATTTCCACCATTTCCTCTATGCGCTTCTTGCTGTCCTTGCCCAGCTTGTGTATGCCAGCAGTAAACTCCAGGTATTCCCTTACATACATATCGTAATAAAGGGGATTGCTTTCAGGCAGGTAGCCTACCTTGCGGCGCACTTCCATTGGCTGCTCCTGCACATCGAAACCGCATACCGATGCCGTGCCAGTGGTGGGTGGCAGGTAGCTGGTAATGATTTTCATTGTGGTTGACTTGCCTGCGCCGTTAGGCCCCAGGAAACCCACAATCTCCCCTTTTTTCAATTCAAAAGATATATTGTCTACCGCTTTCTGGGTATCGTATATTTTGCTGAGCGAGGATACTTTTATGGACATGGGGCAAATCTAATGCAAAAATAAAAACGTGGGTGGGCTGCTGCCATATTATAACGCAACATTTAGAAACCCGGTGCCGAATGGTAAAGGATGCCCTAATCGAGGTTGAGGGTCACATCAAACAGCCCGTTGGTGGCAGACACGCTGCTTGACAGGAATTTGAAATTGCCTTTGATATTGGTTTGTGTGTTGCTCACCTGGGTATTAGAAGTAACTTCAATGGAGCCCGATGAGGCTGCGTGCTGCTGGTTGCCCGATGGTGCGCTGAAGTTGTAATAGGATGCTGTGGTGCCGGAATCGGTAACGGCATAAGTGCCTACGCCATGGTAGCCATTAATTTGCAGGTTGATGCGGGAATTGGTAGAATCGGCAACAATAATGATGCGGGCACCCGGGCCTTTGTCAAAAGCCACAGTAGCGGAATAAGACCTCCATGGTAAGCCATTGACGGTGGCTGACATAACAAGGCTGGCCGACGGGCTTTTTGCCTTTTTACAGGCACCGGCAACCACTACAACAACCAGCAATAAAAATACTGCAATGTTTTTCATATTCAATTCGTTGTTACAACATCATCATGTCCTTTTCCTTCTGCTTTTTAGGCTTTATGCGCATATTAGCGCCAAGGTAAAGGTTGAGGTTATTAATACTGTTAGAGGTTGCCAGCTGGAAAAGCGAGCCGGAGCCTATGTAAAACGGCCCTACGGCAACAATAGCGCCCAGGTAGCCCTGCTTGGCTACATTATACGAGAATGGCAACGAAATGCTGAAATTCTTAATGATATACCTTGGGGTAACGGTAAATGTGCTTATGTAGTGGTTGGCATATTTATCGGCCGATGGCTGGCGCAGGTTCAGCAATATATTGGCATTAAGGAAAATGCGGGGCTGTATTTTAAAATCAGCGTTCAGGTGCAGGGCGGTAGGCAGGCCTACTTTAAATTTCTTGCTGCCGCTTTTAGGGCGGGCAACCGAATCAATCACATAGTCGTTAAATATACGGGTGCCGAAAGAAACGGCCTCATTGTTCTGTATGCCCCGATAGTTGATAACCGTATCCATTACCTCGTAAGTGCCTGTGGTTGACGATGCAGTATAGTTAATGCTGCCTATATCGGTAATGGAAGCTGCAAAACGGGTGATGTAGCCTTTTTTTACCTGGAAGCCTTCATTGGGGTTCATGTAGTAAACCGCGCCTATATCTGCGCCCAGGCCCATGTTGTTAGTAGCTGCGCCAAATGCCCTCAGCGGACTATTGGTAAGCGCCCACTTATTGGCAAAGGGCGTGAAGGCGATATTGGCAATGCCGCTGGCCGCATAAGCTACGCCATCGTGCCTGTAGGTTTTAAACGAGGCGTCAGGTATGCCCATGCCTGCGGCTGCGACGCCGTTCAGCACTTTTACCGTAACGCCGCCTATCAGCTTATACTCCTCGCTTTCGTAAAAGAAGCCAGCATAAGTAAGGTTCAGCTCGCTGAAAACCTGCCCGGTGAGCGAATAGTTTTTGATGCTGAAAGAGTCGAAATTGTTCGAATCCACCTTTGGGTTTACGCCCATCAGGTTAAACACCCTGTCAGATAGGTTGTCAGAATTCACCAGATAGCGCATGCCTGTATTCACCGAAAAGAAATACCTTTTTTTAACGAGGAACGACGCACCGGGGCCGGTAGCTTCCATATTCGCCCAGAACATTTTAGAGTGCTGGTCATTATTGTTCCTGAAGTAGTCCTTATCCATGGTGGCTTTGCCGCCGGTAATGAAGTTGGTAATGCTTCTCTTAAATAAAATGCTGTTGCCACCTACTTCAGCTGCAACGCCAAAAAAATTAAGCTGCATCCTGTCTTCATGTACCGCAAATGCAGGGTTATCCCGCACCTGGTTTACCGAATTGTCAGTACCGTAAAGCCCTAAAAACGCCTGTGCCGAACTATTGGCACAAGTACAGGCACAGATCAGGGTTAATAAGATTACTCTCATAATGAGTGTAAATGTATGAAATAAAACGTCTTGGCAAAAATACAGGCCTGTAGGCGAGGGTAGCTGCGGCCATCCTTTAGCCGCAATCGTGTCACAATCAATTGATTTAGAATATTTAACGGTGCAATTGTATATAAATGAGAACCTGGCTTTAAAATTGCTGTTGATATCAGGCAAGAGATACCTTTGTACATATTTAATTTACAGGCGAGCTTATGAAGATTACCCTATTGGCTGTTCTATTCTTTGCATTGGCTTATGGCTGCACTAAACCAAAAGTTTGTGAATACAAACTTTCAAAAGATTTGGTAACTCATTTCAGCTATCAATGATGAAGTAGGTATCATAAAAATGAAGTTGCAGCTACCCGTTGATTCGTTAAACCGTGTTTGGGAATTGGTGAGTAGCAAAATAGTTAAGTGAGGGAGTAATGAACAAAATACTAACTTAGTAAATAGCAGGGATTACTTATGACGAGAATATATACCATATTGCTATTGTTGCTTGGGTATTTACCCGCCCATGCACAACAATATTTTAATC
>CANBTK010000243.1 GCA_947372365.1 Flavipsychrobacter stenotrophus
GGAAACCCGCTAATAGTATAGTGGCAGTAGGGTTGGGCAGGTAGTTAAGCATATAAGTAAGTACGCGGCCACCAGTAGCCATGCCACTGCCAGCAATAACTATTTTAGGCAAGTCAGATTGTGCCAGCTGGTTAGTCTCCCGTATGTTGTCAATGATTTTTATATCCTCGCACATTTTCCGGCAATCGTCCAGTGGCAATTTATGCCACGACAGGTTCCTCTCAAACACATCCAGTACGCTCGCTGCCATTGGGCTGTCCATATATACGGGTATAGCAGGTATATCGCCGCTGGCCTTCAGTTTCCAAAGCAGGTACATGAGCAGCTGGGTGCGCTCTACCGCAAAGCTGGGTATAATAATGGTGCCTTGCCGGGCCGCGCAATCGTTTATAATCCTTATCAGTTCCGCTTCGGCATTCTCAGGGTGGGTGGTGCCGCCATAGGTAGCTTCCATAACCACCACATCGGCATGCGTGGGCTGCTGCGGTGGGTACATCAGCAGGTCGTTTTCGCGGCCTATGTCGCCGGAGAATACAATTACCTTTTCACCCACTTTCAGCTCAATAAATGTGGCCCCTATTATATGCCCGTTATACTTGTAGCGGCATTCCATGCCCGGTGCCAGGGGCACCCAGGTATCCAGCGGCTGCGGGTTGAAAAGGGGCAGCGTGTTTTCAACATCTTCTACGCCATAAAGGGGCAGTACAGGGTTGTGTTTGCTAAAGCCTTGCTTATTGGCCCGGTCGGCATCTTCTTCCTGTATGCGGGCGCTATCCTCCAGTATTACCTTCGCTATCTGCAGGGATGGGGCTGTACCCCACACCTGCCCTTTAAAGCCTTCTTTAACCAGCCTTGGCAAGTAGCCGGTATGGTCAAGGTGCCCATGGGTGAGCAATACGATATCTACGCTGGCGACATCAATTGCCAGCGGCTGCCAATTCAGTTGCGATAGCTCCCGTAGCCCCTGGAACAGGCCACAGTCTACAAGTACGTTTTTGCCTGCTGCCTGTATAAAGTACTTGGAGCCTGTAACAGTGCCTGCTGCACCCAGGAACTGGATTTTTACATCGGTATTGTTATTGCTATTCATTATTGCTGTTATTGCGTGTCGGTGAAATATAGTTGGTTTTTTGTGTGCCGTTGGCAGCAAGGTGGTTGCAAAGCTGCCGTGTTTCCTGTAGTACAGTCACCATCCTCGCCTCCTTTACCCCGGCGCGTTCCAGTAGTTTAGGGTTATCGTTGAGCTCCAGGCAAAGCACTATTTTCTTATCCAGCAAATACTGTTTTTCACTTTTGGTAAGTGAAGTAAGGCACGTGATGGGGTAGAGCCCGAGCGCGTCAATCTGGTCCTTGAGGCTGCCAGTAGCGGGGTAGTCCCACCCTATAAGCTTCAGCCCGGCGCAGGAGCCATACTGCATAGCATCGTCTGAAAACCGGGTATTGGTAACAACACAGCCCTGGTAGGCCATAGCCAGGCTCTTTGGCGATTTCATCCATTGCGCCTCCACATCTTTAAACCGGGACTGTATATACAGGGGTATTTTTACATCGCAAATAGTGCCCCTCATGTTGTGGTACTTGCATTCTACCATTACCTGTAGCTGCCCAAGTACTGCTATTACATCTATTTCGTGCTGCACGCATTGGCCCTGTACCATTTCCCCTATTTTTACGCTGTAGCCTTGCCTGCGCAATATTTCGCCAACATATTTTTCAAATGGGAAACCCGAAGGGCCCAGTTCCATTATAGCGGCTTTCAGTTGGTATTTTGCAGCCAGGTGGCGGGAGTTGCCCTTGAGCATATTAAATGCAAGTTTGTATATGGCCTTGGTTGGCATGCCGGGGTACAGCTTACCGGCAATTTCATCCATCACTGTATCTATTTGGCTTAGGGTAGCGCCAGCCTTTTGCAGGGAGTGCTTCAATTTCTCTTCGGAGAACTGAACTGATTCTCCTGATGCTTTGGTAATAAGTAAACCTTTATCCATTTGTGCGCGGGCAAGCCTTCGGGCTACGTTAATAAAATTACTAAATTATCGGTTGCCTTATGGCTATAATTTAAAGCAACAAAATAAGCCAGTTGCAACTGAGCTAATGATGATTTGTGTCATAAAAACCAGTAATAGTAGTATTGGGTTCAATATGCCCTGCGGCTATACTTTAGCAATGGGCAACTGCGCGCCCCTGAAAAAGGGTACAAAAATCATTTTGCCCGAACGATTCCCCTGTCTTCGCTTTTAATTAACTTTGCGCCCTCATGGAATTGCCAAAAGGTAAAAAGGTTTATTTCGCCTCAGATTTTCATTTGGGTATTCCCGACCGTATTACGAGCATAGAACGCGAAAAGCGCCTGTGTGCGTGGCTGGATAGCATCAGCGGCGATGCTGCTGTTCTTTACCTTGTGGGGGATATTTTTGATACATGGTTTGAATACAAGCATGTAGTACCCAAGGGGTTCACCCGCTTTATGGGCAAACTGGCGGAGCTGAGCGACAAAGGGCTTACCATTGAAGCCTTTACCGGGAACCATGACCTGTGGATGATGGGGTATTTTCAGGATGAACTGAATATACCCGTGCATTATGAGCCGATTACTCGTGAAATAAACGGCAAGAAATTCTTCATAGGGCATGGCGATGGCCTGGGCCCCGGCGATAACGGCTACAAACTACTTAAAAAAGTAATGAGCAACCGTTTTTCGCAATGGCTATACAGGCGTTTGCACCCCGATACCGGCGTAGGCCTTGCTGGCTGGCTCAGCAGGCTGGGCCCCAAGCATGCTGACGCGCCCGAGAAGGAATTTTTAGGCGAAAGCGAGTGGCTTGTACAGTTCGCCAACGATAAACTAACGAAAGTGCACATTGATTACTTTATTTTTGGCCACCGGCACATAGCAATAGAATATCCGTTGCCTGGCAATAGCCTGTATGTGAACCTGGGCGACTGGATAAGGTATGACAGCTATGCTGTTTTTGATGGGGATGATTTGAAATTGAAATTTTACAAGGCTTAGTATATATGCGCCCGATAGAAAAAGTAAGTCAACGCAGGTTAGTAATGATAAGGCACGCAAAGTCGAGCTGGGCCAACCCGCTGCAAAGCGATTTTGACAGGCCGCTGAATGAAAGGGGCAAAAAGGAAGCCGTAGAGATGGGTGAAAAGCTGAAGGCGCTGGGGCTGATGCCTGATTTAATTATATGCAGCAACGCCAAACGCACCCGGCAGACGGCAAAGCGAATAGCTAATGTGCTGGGTTATGGCCTGGAAAATGTGTCGTATGAAGAAAAGCTGTATCATTGTATACCCTCAGTTTTTGAGGAATTGCTATATGAGGTAAGCGGCAAGGTGCAAACGGTTTTTGTTATAGCGCACAACCCCGGCATAACCGAGTTTACCAACCAGTTATCTGCCGGTTTTAATATTGATAATATGCCTACCTGCGGCATTGCAGGCGTGGAGTTTGAGGCTGAGGAATGGAACACGTTCCCGGTAGTGGAAAGGAAAGTAATTTTATTTGATTATCCCGGAAAAGAATCATGACATTAAATAAGACTATTGCTCAGGTAACGGCTTTGCTGGAAAAGTTATTTGAAGAACATTTTGAGAAGAAAGTGGAGTCTATTGAGCCGCTTGCGGTGTCAGGCTCCGACCGCCGTTACTACCGTATTTCAGGCGGTGGCGCAGTGGCCATAGGTACTTACAATACCAATGTAGCGGAAAACAATACCTTCTTTTACTTTACCGAGCTGCTTCGTAAAAACGAAGTACGCGTGCCTGAAATCTATAAAACAAGCAAAGACAGGAAAGCCTACCTGCAGCAGGACCTTGGTAAAACTTCGCTGTTCGACCTTGTTGTTAAAGACGGCCATACCGATAAGGTGCGCAAACTGTATGACAAGGCCATAACGCAGCTTGCAAGGGCACAATGGATAGCTGGCAGGGATGCAGACTTCAAGCAGTGCTTTGCTGCCACCAAGTTTGATGAGAAGGCCATTATGTCAGACCTTCTTTACTTTAAGTACTACTTTGCCGATTTACAGGATATACCCTACGACCGTTTATTGCTCATAAGCGAAATGGAGCTGCTGAGTAAAGACCTGGGCAGGGTGCAGCCTCAAACGCTTATGTACCGCGACTTCCAGAGCCGTAACATTATGGTACATGACGGGGAGGTTTATTTTATTGACTACCAGGGCTGTATGCAGGGCCCGCCTCAGTATGACATAGCGTCGCTGCTATGGCAGGCCAAGGCGCAATTGCCTGCTGCCTGGAAAGAAGGCCTGCTCAATGGCTACATCAGTTCCCTGAAAGACCTGCACGTGCCCCGTATGGACGAAATACATTTCAGGCGTGGCTATGTGCAATTCGTACTGGTAAGGCTGTTGCAGGTATTAGGCGCATATGGCTTCAGGGGTTTATTGCAGCACAAAGCACATTTTATCAGCAGCATTAGCCCGGCCTTGAAGAGCCTTAACATGTTCTTGTCCGACAATCCGCAAGCACCAGCTTACCCTGAGCTCAGGTCGCTGCTCGAAAAAATATCGGCCCCCGATATGCAGGCACGTTACGAAGTGGCCAGCAGCACCGAAAAGCCCAAGCTTACTATACAGGTAATGAGTTTTTCTTACAAAAACGGGATACCAAAGTTCGACGGCAACCATGGCGGCGGGTATGTGTTTGATTGCCGTGGCATACTTAACCCCGGCAGGTATGATGCTTATAAATACCATACCGGCAATGATGAGCTGGTACGCCAGTTCCTGGAGCGCGAAACCCGTATGCCCGATTTTATGAACCATGTTTATGGCCTTGTTTCCATAAATGTGGAGGACTATATAGCACGCGGCTTTGAGCAATTGGGTGTTGCCTTT
>CANBTK010000244.1 GCA_947372365.1 Flavipsychrobacter stenotrophus
CAGTACATTTATTTCCAGAATTGAAAAGCTTGTTTTCTTTTAAAATGCAAACATAGGAGTGGCGTTTTTCTTTGTTCCTTTCTTTTTCGCCAAGAAAAAAGAAAGGAATGGAGACGCGATTAAATCAACCAATAAAGCAGCCTGTTCCAAAGGGGATTCTGCCAAAAGCATTGCCAATGTTGCCTCTTGCCATAAGTAAGCTATTTTTATCCGACAACAATGAAAAAAAATTGCCAATTCGTGAGGCGCTATGCAATAATGACGAAGTCATTTAGAGTTACCATTAAACCATTTTGCAATAGGGTATTAATTGAGCCACCGAGCCATTCCGCTATTGAGCATTAACTACCATTAACCAAGGCATTATCTACATTTTTTGTACTTTTATCGCAGCCTGGCACATATCGCCAGTATATTTACAATAGAATTTATGAATATGAAATACAAATTGCTGCCGCTTGCCTTGCTTTTTGCGCTTGCCTCCAATGCACAAGACAGGCTTACGCCTGAAATGCTATGGAAAGTGAAAAGGGTATCGTCCGAAGGCATGAGCAAGGATGGTAAGTACCTATTCTATGCATCAAAATCAACCGACTGGAAAACCGAAAAGAGCACAGTGCAGCATTACCGCATTGCGCTGGAAGACGGCTCAAAGAAAGAATGGACGACTGATGCCGGCAAAACCGTAATACACAGGTATGAAAATGCATGGTATTCGTACTATGATAACTACCTGTATAAAAGTACCGATGGCGGCAACTCATGGACCGAAATTTATGGCGGCCTGCAGAATGCAGAAAACGTTTGGGTATCGCCTAATGGCAAGTACGTAGCCTTCTCAAAGGATGTGATGGTTAAGCCAATGAATGGCACTGATATTTACCCCGACCTGCCTAACAGCACTGCAAAAATATTCACAGACCTTAACTACAGGCACTGGGATACATGGGAAGACGGCAAGTTCTCCCACATATTTGTGGCTTCAATAGAAGATGGCAAGGCTACCGACATAATGGAAGACGAGCCGTTCGATTGCCCTCAAAAACCTTTTGGCGGCGCAGAGGACTTGGTTTGGTCGCCCGATAACCATGGTTTCGCATACGTAAGCAAGAAGAAATTTGGTAAAGAGTATGCTACCAGCACCAATACCGATATCTATTTCTATGACGTAACTACTGGCAAAACAGAGAATTTGTCGGCAGGCATGAATGGCTATGACATGGCGCCTGCATTCAACAAAGACGGGCACAAACTGGCGTGGCTCAGCATGGCGCATGACGGCTATGAGGCAGATAAGAATGACATTGTTGTATATGATGTAGATAAAAAGTGGAAGAAGAACATTACCGCACCATGGAATGGTACAGTAAGCAGTTTTATTTGGGGTAATGCTGAAACTAAAATTTATTTCAACGCCGCTACCGAGGGTACCGAGCAGTTATTTGAGATATTGATTAATGACCGCGACGCAGAAGGCGGCAAGGTGAATAACATAACCAAGGGCAAATACGATATTAACGGGATTATAGGCGTTGCGAACGGCGAGGTACTGGTGACGCGTTGCGACATGAACCATGCCACCGAAATATTCTCAGTAAAGCCTACCTACGGCGATATGTACCAGCTTACGCACGAAAATGACAAGCTGTACCAGGGTATTTTAATGAGCAAAACAGAATTGCGCCATGTAAACACAATTGATAATGCCAACATGGGCGTATGGGTAATTTACCCGCCAGATTTTGACCCCAATAAAAAATACCCTACACTGCTGTATTGCCAGGGCGGGCCGCAGTCAGCACTTTCGCAGTTTTACAGTTTCCGGTGGAACTTCCAGTTGATGGCTGCACAAGGCTATATAGTAGTAGCGCCTAACCGCCGTGGCATGCCGGGCTGGGGTGTAAAGTGGAACGAAGAAATAAGCAAGGACTGGGGTGGGCTGCCAATGCAGGATTACCTTTCGGCTATTGACGACGTGTGCAAAGAAAAGTATGTGGACAAAGGCCGCCTGGGCTGCGTAGGTGCCAGCTATGGCGGCTATAGCGTTTACATGCTGGCGGGTATGCACAACAACCGCTTTAAAACATTTATAGCCCATGATGGCTTGTTTGACCTGAAAAGCTGGTACGGCACAACCGAAGAGTTGTGGTTTGCCAACTGGGATATTGGCGGCCCTTACTGGAAGAACCCGGAGCCGGCCAGTTACGAAAAGTTTAACCCAAGCAACTTTGTTGATAAGTGGAACACCCCTATAATGATTGTACAGGGTGGTACTGACTACCGTGTACCTATAGAGCAGGGGCTTGAAGCTTTTCAGGCGGCAAGGCTGCGCAACATTAAAGCCAAGCTGCTGTACTTACCCAACGAAAACCACTGGGTGATACATGCACAAAATAGCATTACCTGGCAGCGCGAGTTCTTCAAGTGGCTGGATGAAACATTGAAATAGGCAAGGCATAGTTGTCCCACACTTAAAAGGTGTGGGACACTTATTTTAAAGACTACAGCAAAAACAAAACACATTGGCCGCAATACTTTCTATACAGCAAATATCAAAATCATATGGGCCCATACAGGCGCTCAAGGGTGTGTCGTTCGATGTGCCTGAGGGCAGCGTGTTTGGCGTGCTGGGGCCCAATGGCAGTGGCAAAACTACGCTACTGGGCATATTGCTCGATGTGTTGCTGGCTGATGGCGGTACCTATAGTTGGTTTGGCGGTATACCCCCGGCCGCTGCGCGCAAACAAATAGGGGCGTTGTTGGAAACGCCTAATTTCTACCACTACCTTTCGGCCTACGATAACCTGGCTATCACCGCCGCCATAAGGCAAAATGGCAAGGATGACAGGCTGAGGGTGCTGGGGCTTGTAGGGTTACTGGAGCGCAAAGACAGCAAATTTCAGGAGTATTCGCTGGGCATGAAGCAGCGGCTGGCAATAGGTGCGGCACTACTGGGCAACCCTAAAGTGCTGGTGCTGGATGAACCCACCAATGGGTTGGACCCGGCAGGCATAGCCGAAATACGCCAGCTGATACGCGAACTGAACAAACAAGGAGTTACCATTATAATTGCCAGCCACCTGCTGGATGAAATAGAAAAGGTGTGTACCCATGTAGCCATACTAAAGCGGGGAACCTTGCTGCTTACCGGCGATGTAAATGAAGTGCTGGTAAGCCAGGACCTGGTGGAAGTAGCCGCTGCAGATTTAGCAGGCCTGAAACAGGCTTTAAGTACTATGCCGGGCATTACCAAAATGCAGGAAACAGAGCGGCTATTACAGCTAACCTGTGTGGCAGGCATCAGCACGGGCCAGATAAATGAATATTGCAGCAGCAAGGGGATTACGCTTTCGCACCTCGTACTCAGGAAAAAGAGCCTTGAGGCTAAATTTATGGAATTGACCAGTTAGTTTACGCTTACAATCCTTATTTCCACGCGCCTGTTGCGGTCGGCATCCTCTTCGTTCTTTTCGAAATATACTATGGGGTGCTGCCTGCCGAAACCTACATATTGCAGGCGGTTTTCGTTAATTCCTTTATCCACAAGGTAATGGAAAATAGCCTTGGCCCTGTTGAGCGAAAGCAGTAGTTCGTTAGTATCAATATCCAGCGCATCAGGCACATCATGTATGCAGCATACGTGCCCTTCAATGCTTATTTTTATTTTAGGGTTGTCGGCAAGTATCTTCACCAGCTTTTCAATAGTTTCGTAAGACTCTGGTTTTATTACGTGGCTGCCCGGCGGGAAGTATACATTTTTAAGCAGCAGCGTTTGCCCTTCCTTCAACTTCGTAAGCTCCTTGATGTCCGCCCCCGTGCCTTTTTGTTTGTTGGCTAAGCCAAGGGTATCTTTTTTGTTGCGGCTTGATGAACCAGTCCCCGACGACAGTCCTTTCGATGAATTATGCCCGTTGCCTTTCGTGAATATTTTCTCCGATGAATTGACTTTGTTGTTTACCACAATGTCCACCTTTCGGTCAATGGGGTTGCCTTCCTTATCAGTAGTATCCTTGCGGTGTACTTCGCCCTTGCCCAGGCACACCTTTATGTCACCTGCACTAATGCCATACTTAACCAGGTAATCCCGTACATTTTTAGCCCGCTGCATGGACAGGTTTTTGTTATATGCCTCTGAGCCCAGATAGTCGGCATAGCCTATTACCATAACGCTGCTGCCGTTTATAATTTTATCGTTATAAATGAGCAGGTCTATTTTCTTCTCTGTGTTTTTATTAAGCGGTGCTACATTAAGGTCAAAGTACAGGCGGAAAGTATCTATCATATGCTGCGCATTGGCAACATACAAGATCAGGGAAAACAAAATTGTAAGCAACGCTTTAAGCATAAAAGCAAAATCAAGTATAAAGTACGTATTTTTTTTTGATATTCAGTAATCAATTAATCGCTGGCAGGGGAGCAGCGGCGAAAAATCCACCGTGCGCAAAGTTGGGCTGCATGCCAAATACTAATATCAGGCGCGGGTGCTCCCAGTTACTTTTGCAACTACCCGGTATCCGCCTAAGGCTGATGGTAAAAAAAGCAGCAGGTTGATAATAGTAAACCAGATAGGGTGGGGGATAAGCCAAACATTGTAAGCGCCAAAAACAGTGAGGGTAACCCCTACTGCAATGGCCACCCTTTTCTTTTGATTTTTAGAGATAAGGCTTGCTATAAGCCCCCCGAAAAACGAAGCGAGCGCATAGGCGGCAAGCATGAGTATGAATGAACTGGCAGGCATGCCCAGTATAGCCTGCCGCGCAGCCTCATTGTCGTTAAAGTTTACGCCCTGTGGCAACGGGTAAAGCTTAGACAGCATCATTTCCCCAAGGCCTATTGTTACTACTGCGGCAAAGCAGCCAGCAATTA
>CANBTK010000245.1 GCA_947372365.1 Flavipsychrobacter stenotrophus
GAGTACTGGAGCCAGTTTGGCGATACGTCGCTTTTTACCTGCACCTACGAAAACCTTTTTGATAACCCGCCAGCACCTAATAGCTACGGACTTATAATAGTGCAGGATACGCTGCACCACCTGGAGCCTATTAATGATGCCCTTAAAATTTTCAACAATTGCCTGCTGCCCGGCGGCAGGGTATTGGCGATAGAGGAGAACGGTAAAAACATTATACAGCGTGCAAAACTGTATAAGTACCGTGGCAATAAGCGCATCATTACCATCTGGGACGAAAAGTTGCAGAAGGACATACTCATAGGCAATGAGAATATAAGGAGCTACGAGGGCTGGCAGTCGCTTTTTGAGCAGAATGGCTTTAAAATGCTGGGCGATAGTGTTCAATACGTGCGTTACTTCCTGCCCATACACTACCGCTTTTCAGATGCAGAGGCTTTGCTGAAAAGGGAGCATCAGATACAGTCAAAAGGCGGGCTGCGCCGCGATTATTTTTTCTTCGGGCTCAATTTCGTTGCACAGAAAAAGTAATTCCGGCAATTTAATTATTCGTTGGCTTTTACCCACAACACCTTATTTGAATGAAACTTAGCAGCTTTCGGCTTATTCTTATCTTATTTTTATTTTGCATGCCGGTTATTGCCCGCAGCGAGAAAAAGGGCGAGCCTCCCGTTGCTGTGCTGGTGCAACTAAAAGTAGAGAAAAACAGGATGGATGCGCTTGCGCAGGCCCATGCATCCACTATGTTGAATTCGCTGGTTAGGGACAGGGATGGAATAATGCGCGCAATGATTAATGACTTCAAGGACAATTTTAACCTTTGCCCGGTTTACTACTTTATGGATACCAACTACAGCGAGGTGGAAAAGGGCCATTTAGAAGGCGTATTGTTAAACGCTAATTTAACACCCGTTGCGAAGAACCCGCTTAGCAATAGTACGAATTACCTGGTAGTATCATATGGCAAGCCCAGCGTAAAAGGCAAGTACACTGAAAAGGAGGAAGACCCCAAGGCATATATACACGACGTAGTTTGGGATATGGAGCAGGCTTTCATTATAAGCGATGCCCACATGCATTTCAAAGCCATGTTCTACAGGTATAAAGGGGATAAAAGGGCGCTTAAAAAGCATTCGGATAAAAGGTACTCTTACTGCTCAAATGATTTTGAAATGGAGTATTTCCCCGGGGCAGGCCGCCTGAATAAATACCCCATGGTGGACATACCACTGAGGATGGAAGTTTTCGTAAAGTAGCCGGCATTTTGGGTAAAAGCAGAGTTTACCCTTCGTTACCGTTGTTTTGGCAATTTTTTAATAAAAATTGGCGGTATCTTTATATTTGAATAAGGTACTGATGCGCACATTTTTTTACCGAAGCCTTTTAATTGTTTTTTTAATTTCCTCTTTTGGTGTAATGGGCTCCTTTGCCCAGCAAGCCTTTACCGATACGCCAAGGGTAGTGCTGGTGCAGCTGCGTGCCGAAAGTAACCGCATAAAGGCATTGCAGGCTGCTGGTGCAACCCTGAAGTTGTCGCAGCTGAAAAGCGGGCAGGAAAAGGTGATGCAAGCCATGATTGCCGACTTTACCGATAACTTTAAGTACTGCCCGGTTTACTTTTTTGTAGATACAAACTATGAAGCGGTGAAGGCAAAAAAATTTGCAGGAGTATTGCTGAATCGCGACTTATCACCAGCTACCAACCCTCCCCTGAATGGGAGCAGCACTAACTACCTGGTAGTTTGCTATGGTTCCCCCGCTGCCCCGGCTGATGGCGATGATAAGAACTCTTTTGCCGCAAAACATGATAATGGACTGCCGCAGGGCATGGGGCTGGTCATAAGCGATAATGGCATGCATGAGGTGTCGTTCCTCTACAAGCTGGAGTTCGACGAATTGTTTATCAAACGGCACTTTGAAAAGAAATACTACTTTGACTCTAAGCAGTTTGTTATGGAGTATTACCCGTTTGCACGGTTGCTCGATAAATTGCTTTTCAGGAACCCGCTGAGCATACCTGTTACCCGGATATGGAATTAAGGAGCCGCCGCTGGCGCGGATTTTGAAATAAAATTAAACTTGGTTACATTTAACTAATGAACTTCCTGAACAATAAAGATAATACAGAGAAGGTGCCACCGGCAAAAGGCAAGCTATTGATTGCAGAGCCTTTCTTACATGATAAGGATTTTGCCCGTTCGGTGGTGTTACTGTGCGAGCATACCGGCGAAGGCACCATTGGTTTTGTGCTTAACCAGCCTACCATGCTTACGCTTGGCGACCTGTTGGTGCAGCTGGATAACCCTGCCACGCCGCTTGAAATATACAATGGTGGGCCGGTGCAGCCCGAAACACTACATATAGTGCACCGCATACCCGATTTGCTGGGCGGTGTACCTGTTGCACAGGGCATTTACTGGGGAGGCTCTTTTGAGTCGCTACAGGATTTGATAAGGGAAAACAACTACAAGGAAGGCGACCTGCGCCTGTTTATAGGTTATTCTGGCTGGGCAGCCGGGCAGCTGGACAAAGAGATGGAGGAGGGCGCTTGGATGGTTGGCGGCGTTACCGAGCAGTTGATATTTGAAACCGAGGCCAGTGCCATATGGAAACAGGCGGTTGGTTTGTTGGGTAAAGATTATGCTTTTGTTGCCAACATGCCCATTGACCCACAGCTGAATTAGGGCTGCTTATTTGTTTATATACATAGCGTGCATCGCGCTAGTTTTATTAATTTTGCGCCGTGAATAAACTACCGAAATATTTTGTTGTTTTTGCAGCATTTGCCGTTCTTGCGCTGGGTTCGTGCAAGGAGAAAACCCCTGCCGATATTTTCCCAGCTGAGAAAGGGACATACTTTTCCATAAAAAAATTCACTTTAGATGAATGGGAAACCCATGCGGGCGAACCAATATCTTTTCTAAAAACAGTAACGGAAGGCGGTAAAACGGATAGCAGCTTTGTAAACATAGAGCATGTAGACTGGGTTGATGTGCTGAAAACTTTTACCGAAACCGACATCAGCGATAAGTCCTTTCTGGGGCAATATTCTTTCAGCCAGTTTGAGGATAGCCTGGACAATACCCATAACTTCCTGTACCTGGCTAATAACAAGGAACTGTTTACGCAAAAGCTGCTGATAACTATGGATGTAAATACCATGAAGCTGAGGGGCGTTTATATTGAAACTTTCAAGAAAACGTTCTGGAACGAGCGCCAGCAGAAACTGTTCTATTCGCCGGTTGAGGTGATACAGGTGCAGCAGTATGATAAACCATTAGTCGGCTCGCGAAAAGAGAAGGTTGTTAAGTATGTGGCCGTTACCAGGTAGGCCGATTCCCGTTTTCATGGCGCAGCCCACCCGCCAATTCAATATTTTAAGATAAAATGACAAGGGCTGAATTTTCTACCATATCCGAATCCATACCCCACCAGCCTGGTTGCTATAAGTATTACGACGAAGGCAAAACCTTGCTGTATGTAGGCAAGGCAAAAGACCTGCGCAAAAGGGTGAGTTCCTACTTCAATAAGACGCTGGATAATTATAAAACCCGAAAGCTGGTATCGCTCATACACTCGCTTGATTTTACTGTTACTGACACGGAGCACGATGCGTTCCTGCTCGAAAACTCATTAATCAAGCACTTTCAGCCAAGGTTTAATATCAGCCTGAAGGATGATAAAACCTACCCTTACATTGTTATAAAAAAAGAGAGCTTCCCTAGGGTTTTTTTTACCCGCAGGGTAATACGGGACGGGTCGGAATACCTGGGCCCGTTTACCGGGCTGGTAAGGGTAAAGGAGCTGCTGGAGCTGGTGAAGCACAACATACCCCTACGGTCTTGCAGCCTTAACTTATCGCCGGGCAATATAGCCAGCGGAAAATTTAAAGTATGCCTGGAGTACCACCTCGGCAACTGCAAAGGGCCTTGCGAAGGGCTGCAAACCCCCGAAGATTATAACGAAAGCCTGCAGTATGTAAGGCATGTACTTAAGGGCAATATAGGCGACGTGGTAAAGCACCTGAAGGAGCAGATGGCAGGTTATGCCGCCGAATTAAAGTTTGAAAAGGCGCAGATAGTAAAACAGAAGATAGAATCGCTCACCAACTACCAGAGCAAGTCAACGGTGGTGAACCCGCGCATGCACAATGCCGATGTGGCCTGCATACTCAACGATGAAAAATATTTCTATGTAAACTATATGATGGTGAGCAATGGCAGCGTCATACACACCAAAACCCTACAGATAGAAAAGAAGGTAGATGAACAGGAAAGCGACGTATTGTCGCTGGCGCTGGATAACCTTAGGGAAACCTTTGGCAGTAACGCCAAGGAGGTTATTGTGCCCATTCAGGTTGATGTTGCTGATACCGACATAACGGTAACAATACCCAAGGTAGGCGACAAGAAACAGCTATTGGACTTAAGCCTTAAAAATGCTCAAATATTTTTGCATGAAGTGCGGCGAAAAGAGAGCCTTATGATGGTAGAGGCCACCAAGGACGATACAATGAAGGTGCTGCAGGAGATGCAGGACCAATTGCGCCTTTCAGAATTGCCATTGCATATAGAGTGTTTTGATAACTCCAACTTCCAGGGCTCTTACCCGGTGGCTGCTATGGTATGCTTTAAAGATGGCCAGCCATCGAAAAAGGACTACAGGCACTTCCATATAAAAACGGTGGAGGGCATTAATGACTTTGCCTCCATGTCAGAGATTGTGTACCGCAGGTACAAAAGGCTTAAAGACGATAACCAGCCGCTGCCGCAGCTCATTATTATTGATGGCGGCAAGGGGCAGCTAAGCGCCGCGCTGGAGAGCCTTGATAAGCTGGGGCTGCTG
>CANBTK010000246.1 GCA_947372365.1 Flavipsychrobacter stenotrophus
TATGCTAAAAACCATTTTAAAACATGACAAACAAAACCAAATACCGCGGATGAGGGATGAGGCCATGATGGTGAGCGTTGTTATCCTGGTATATAACCACGAGCAATTCATAGCTCAGAACATAGAGGGGATACTGGCGCAGCAATGCAACTTTAAGTACGAAGTAATTATAGGCGAAGATTGCTCGAAAGACAACTCGCGCGAGGTAATTATGAAGTATGCCCGCCAGTACCCGGATATTATAAAACCGATTTTACACAAAGCCAACGTAGGCGCCAAAGCCAATGCCGCGCAGTGCCTGGAAGCCTGCACAGGCAAATACATAGGCAATTGCGAGGGCGACGACTACTGGACCGACCCTACCAAGCTGCAAAGGGAAATTGACTACCTGGAAGCCAATCCCGATTATACACTCGTCTTCAGCAATGTGGACATTGTGGACCAGATAGGGCTGGACCAGCCCAACCCCTACCCTGTGCTTACCAAAGATGTTTTTGGCATAGAAGATATCATTACCGCCGACAAGGTATTTATCCCTACCCCAGCCATGACATTCAGGAACATACTGCCATCGCCGCTGCCCCGCTTCCTGAAAGAAGCCATAAGCGGCGATATTGCCCTGCACCTGATAATGGCCGACAAGGGCAAGATAAAAAAACTGCCCGGCAAAACGGCCGTTTACCGCCAGCATGGCGGCGGTATTACCAAATCGAAGTTCGTAATAGATAATGCGTTTATAGCCCAGTTCAAATTGTACGAAGATGCCAACGCCTACTTTGAATACAGGTACAACACCCTATTCAGGAAGCAACTTTTTGAAATGTCAAAGACCATACTCATTTATGGTTCTCGGGTCCATAAAGGCTTCGGCAAACTAAAGTATGTGGCCAATAATGTTTCCCGGTACTTTAAGTACCAGGATAGGCTGAACCTGAAAGAGATTTTTTATTATGCCTGCGTTATTTTCTTCCCATGGGTGCTTAAATCCAGGAAGGGCGCGGCAACAACATAAACAATAAATTACCAGTTTACTATGCGCGTTTGGGCTTTCCCTTCATTCTACCCACTTGACCGCCCCGGCTTTCGCTGGACGGGTATTTTTGCGCACCGCCAATACAAAGGCCTTATAGAAAAAGGTGCCGACTTACAGGTAATACTACCCGTGCCATGGAACCCGCCCTTCCCGCTTTCGGAAATAGACCCGCAATGGAAAAGGCTACAGAAAACCAACTACCCCCTTAAACGGGTGTATGATGGCATAACAGTACACCACCCCCGCATACAGAACCTGAGGCCCAGCAGGCTGATGAAGAAGCCCTACCTGGACCGCTACCACGATGCTGTTGCCAGCGTATTTAAAAGCGAAGGCATTACCGTAAGCCCTCAAACAGATATTTTTTACTCCCAATGGCTGCCTGAATCGGTATCGGTGCAGTATGCTGCCCACAAAATGGGGCTTAAATCGGCCATACTGTACATAGGCGACGACGTAGTAGTTTGGCCAAGGGCTAACCAGGTTAATTACAAAGCATTCGAAAACCTGCTGGTAAATGCCGATATGCGTTTTGCATGTGCGGCCTACCTGGGCAAGGAAGCTAACAAGATATTAGGCAAAGATTTGCCTTTCGAAGTGGTGCGCTGGGGGGTTGACTACCAGTTCCTGAAACCGGCAACCGAAGCGAAAAAGGCTGAAATGCGGGCGAAATATAACTTCCCCAAAGATAAAATACTCATACTTAACGTAGGCTCGGCCATAGTACGCAAAGGCTGGCTGGACCTGCTGGATGCGCTGAAAACAGTAAAAGCCCAAACAGATAATTTTGTGCTGGTGGGCGTACATGCCGGCGAAACAGAAATAAACCTGGACCAGGCAGCGCAGGAGCGCGGGCTGCAGGCCAACTTTATGAACCTGGGCGAGGTGCCGCCCGAAAGGCTGAACGAAATTTTTAATGCCGTAGATATCTTCTGCCTGCCATCGCACTGGGAAGGGCTGGCCAATGCCAATATAGAAGCCATGTCATCCGGCCTGCCGGTAGTAACCACCGATGTGTGTGGCCACCCCGAGCTGGTGCACCACAATGTAAACGGCATACTGGTGCCCGCAAAGCAGCCGGCCATACTGGCAGGGGAACTGCTTAAGCTGATAACCGACAAAGGCTTACGCGATACCCTGAGCAAAAACGGCAGGGAATTTATTACCAAAGAATGGGGTAACTTTGCCGATAATGCCTCCCTGCTCTATCAGCGGTTATGCAAGGTTTAAATACTTTATTATCTTGCCGCCTGTTACAAACCATACATTGTTAATTAAACAACGAGGAAATAATGAGTAAAATTGCAGTTTTGAAAGCGTTATTGAGCAACCCGAAGGAAATCATCACATTGGGTTACCAAAGCATGGTGAGGAAGGCCCACATTGTACCTTACGAAAAAAACATAAAGGAAAAATACGGCATCTACCAGCTGCCTACTATTGACCTGCTTGACCTTGTGCCCGGCTTTCACGAAAAAATTGACGCTTACTCATACCTCACCAATACATCGCTGGTTACCGATATCCTTATGATAAAGGCACTGGCCAAGCGCTTTACCGACTGCGCCTACCTTGAAATAGGCTGCTTCCGTGGCGAAAGTATTGCCTGCATTGCCGATGTGGTTAAAGACTGTACCTCGCTTACCCTTTCGGAAAAAGAAATGCGCGATTTCGGGTTCGATGAAGGCTACATTACATCGCATGCCATCTATTCTAAAAACAAAACCAACATCACCAACTACCTCGAAAACTCGCAGACATTTGACTTTGGCAAGTTAAATGGCAAGAAATTCGACCTCATATTTGTTGATGGCGACCATACCTATAATGGCGTAAAAATAGATACAGCCAACGTTTTCAAGCTGCTTAAAGACGAAAACTCCATAATAGTGTGGCACGACTACGGTTTTGATACCGAAACCGTACGGCACGAAGTGCTGCAGGGCATACTGGACGGCACACCGGAGCAATACCGCAAAAACATGTACCATGTATCCAACACTATGTGTGCGGTTTTCATAAGGGGCAACTTTAAAACCACCCAGCTCAAATACTTATCTACACCTAACAAGGCATTCCAGGTGGAGGTTAAAGCCGTAAAGCTTTAACTGCCAGCCCACAAAATACCTGGCACCACCGGCACATGATAAGCGTAATAATACCCACTTATAACAGGCTCCAACTCCTGCTGTTTACGCTGCAATCCCTTAAGCCAGCCCACCACCCGGGCATGGACATAGAGGTTATTGTGGTAGATGACGGCTCTACCGACGATACCTGGGATTATGTTTTGGTTAATTATCCCGGCATTACCCTGCTCGAAAACAAGGGCAAGGGCGCAGCCGCAGCCCGCAACACAGGCCTGAAAGCAGCCAGGGGCGAGTACATATTGTACCTTGATTCCGATGACCTGCTAGGGCCTGGCTTTTTTGCCAAAAAACTGAAAACCCTGCAACAGGATAAGCGGTACCATGCCTGCTATGGCAACTACGACTATTTTGAGGGCGAAGGGGATTTTGACGGCACTAATACACAGTTCAAAAATAAATACCCGCTCCTGGCCGGGGGCGAGGATACCGGGCAACACCTGGCACTCTACCTTTCGGGCAAGTACCTGCCAGCCAATACCCTATTGTGGCGCAAAGATTTTTTACTGAAGTTAAACGGGCACGATGAGTCGCTCATCATTAACCAGGACGTTGATATATTTTTCCGGGCAGTATTTGCGGGATTAAGGCTAACATCGGTAGAAGACGGCACCCGCGCCCTGATACGCAACCACGCTGCCGATACGCGCGTAGGCGATGCCCGCAATGCCACCCATAAATGGGAGCAGATGCTGGAAATAAGGGAAAAGGTATGGGCGCAGATGCAAGCCAAAGGCTATACCGATAAAACCTTCGCCCGCCCGCTATCCTACTACATATTCAGCCGCTGGAAAACCCTGCGGCACACCCATCCCGGTATTGCCGCCCGCTACCTTGGTTTTGCCCGTAAAGTTTACTGGCCCATAGAACTACGTGGCAACCCCTTCCTGAAACTGGCAGGTAAATTACTAGGCCCTGTCCGCGTCATTAACCTCAAGTACGCGCTACTGAAAAGGGATTAACGAGGCAGTTTGTCTGAACTATGATTTTAGCGTGATTTTTTTGATAGACGTGATTACACAGTCACTGCGAGGCACCGGCCTTTCCGGCTATTTACGGGAAAGCAGCCTCACAACAACACTCTCCCCCGTTACGGGGTCCGTTACCTTCACAAAATACACCCCATTCTCCAGCCCCGAAATATCAATCACCGCTCTCCGCCCAGGGCTCTCGCTCCTCATAGCCTCACGCCCCACCATATCATAAAACACCACCTCACAGCCCTTAGCATTTTCGATAGTCAAATTGCCCTTACTCGGGTTCGGCCACAACAACACCTCCCTCTCCTTGGGAGAGGGCTGGGGTGAGGCTGTAACAGTATCCGGCCACACCCACACTTTCACGGTATCATATTTAACTAACCCGCATAGCTTTTGTTCTAAAATGTATGTGGTGGTTACGGTTGGCTTTACCCACATACCGCCACCACTATCAATTAGCGTGGTGCTGCCGAGTTTGTACCATGTGTAGGGCAACAGGCTTTCATGAGGGCCTAAAAATGTGCTATCGCCAGGATGAATCAGCGTATCGCGGCCGGCATACGGAACATTGGCGCAATCAATAACGCTTACATCGTCTATAAGATACCACGCATAGCCACCGGAAAGGGTAATGGTGCTGGTATGGGCGCGGTCGTAAAAATTCCCTATTGTT
>CANBTK010000247.1 GCA_947372365.1 Flavipsychrobacter stenotrophus
CAGGCCACCAACCCTAAAAAAGAAAAGCTCAGATACGCTGTTTACCGCTTTGCTGGCAATGAACCTGTAAACCTGCAACGCGCTGACAGGATTGTATCCATCCAGCAGGGAACTGAATACACCGAAGCCCCTGCCAAAAACCTGGTCAACTATTCTTACGTTGTTACAGCGCTCGACCGCCTTTGGAACGAAAGCAAGCCAAGCAATAAGGTAAGTGGGAATGGCAAGTAGAAATACGTGAAATGCTTTAGAAACCGGGGTTTGTTCTTTTTTCTAAACGCTAATGTATAGATTTGTTCTTATTGTAAATTGTTGCGTGCGATTAGCGAGCAACTTCAAAAAAGAACAACCATATGCCAACCACCACCAGTGAATTCAAGAAAAGATTTTCCGATATCCCGGAGGAAGTAATACCCAAAGACGTGACCGTCCATAAGGCAAATGCAAAAGCATGGCCCATCTTAAACGGCATATCCATTGTCCATGTCGAGATACCGGCTAATGGTATTCGCGCGCCACACCTGCACACCAATGCATCTGAACTTTCGGTTATAGTTAAAGGTTCTGCAATTGCTACGCTTATCAATACCGTTGGTGAGCGTATTGAAGTGATACTGGAAGAAGGGGACTGCGTTTATTTCCCGCAAAACTGGCCGCACTGGTTAGTTAATACCAGCGACGATACCCTGATATCCTATTTCAATTACAGTAACGAACAACCCATAACTGTAGAGCTGGATAAGATTAATATGGAGAGGGGCGCGTAGTAACACAACAGCTAGAACAAAAATATGCCCGTTATCAAACCGGGAGAAAAGCCGCCTTGGAAACAGGCATTGAATTATTATGCCCAAAGCGGCCTTCAGGGCAGCGCCTTTTTAAACAAGCGCTACAATAGCATCATTGTAATTACTTATGAATTAATGCCACTAAGGTGGCGTTAATTCAGTAATTTTACAGCCTAATTAACTGATTGAATGCAATTATCAGATTTATATGCGCGGGCAATGCGCTTTGAGTTCCTGAGTATAGAAGAAGGTGTTTACCTATTTGAAAATGCCCCTCTCGCTGAACTTACTTTTGTAGCAAACGAACTTCGTAAAATACAGGTTCCGCACGGCAAGGTTACCTGGATTATAGACCGCAACATGAACACCACCAATGTGTGTGTGGCCAACTGCAAGTTCTGTAACTTCTACCGCATACCGGGGCATGCCGAAGCCTACATTACCGATATAGAAACCTACAAAACCAAGATAGAAGAAACTTTCCGCTATGGCGGCGAGCAGCTTTTACTACAGGGTGGCCACCATCCTGAACTAGGGTTAGCTTACTACACCGACCTGTTCCGTACGCTGAAGCAGCTTTACCCAAACCTTAAATTACATGCCCTCGGGCCGCCGGAAGTAGCACACATTACTGAACTTGAGAAAAGCACGCACCACGAAGTACTAAAAGCACTTAAGGAAGCTGGCATGGATAGCTTGCCAGGGCCTGGTGCTGAAATACTGAATGACAGGGTGCGCCGCCTGGTATCAAATGGCAAGTGCGGGGCACAAGAGTGGCTTGATGTAATGCACGAAGCCCATAAGCTAAACCTCACCACAAGTGCCACGATGATGTTTGGCCATGTGGAAACTATTGAAGAGCGTTTTGAGCACCTGGTGAAGTTAAGGGAAGTGCAGGCTAAGAAGCCAGCAGATGCCAAAGGCTTCATCGCATTCATCCCATGGACATTCCAGGACGTAGATACCCTTTTGCAGCGCATAAGGGGCACTAAAAACCTCACAACGCCTGAAGAGTACATCCGTATGATAGCCCTAAGCCGCATCATGCTGCCTAACGTGAAAAACATACAGGCATCATGGCTTACGGTAGGCAAGCAGGTAGCACAAATTTGCCTTAACGCCGGCGCAAATGATTTTGGTTCTATAATGATAGAAGAAAACGTTGTTAGTGCTGCCGGAGCACCGCACCGCTTTACAGCTAACGGAATTCAGGATGCTATACGAGAGGCAGGCTTCGAGCCGCAACTGCGCAACCAGCAGTACGAATTCCGCGACATGCCTGTACTGGAAGAGCAGGTGATTACCTACTAAACAAATCAATGACAGCTATATATTGAAAAAGGGTGCCGCTATAAAGTGGCACCCTTTCTATTATCCTACAATTCAATTCAATCAATTCAGTTTCTCCTGCACCCACATCCTTAGCTTGCTTTGCTCGTCCAGCTTTAAAAGGTCATCAAGGTTAGCGTCACGCTTCTGCCCTCTGTTCTCCTTATATACCTTAAGTACCGTCTTAATGCCGGCATAGGTGCACATCATCTTGTCAGCTTTGCCGTCGTTCTGCAACGAATACCGTATCCAGCCACCGATATAATAAATCTTATATTCAGGGCTATCGCCCAAAAAAGCGTCAATGCGTACGTTCTGTGAAAAGCGCACATATGGGCAGCCAGTCTGCCACTCCATCAAAAACCTTGTTGCCCTTTTTACATTGCTGCTCTCATCGCCGGGGGCAATTTTCTCCAGCCAGTTTACACACTTAATAATATCCTTATCGTACTTGTGGTAGCTATCTATAGATTCGAAGCTATAGCGGTCAGGAACCTTAAAATTCTGCGCTAATGCAGTATCTGGCGCCCATAGCGCCGCAATCAACAAAATGGCAAACAATTGAATCCTCATTAACACTGGTGGTTTTGTTATATAAAAATATCCCTAAAAGTAGCTAGAAATGTCGAAACAAACAATAGTTGTATAAATTATAAGATACAACTGACAAAATGCAAATATAATATTCCTACACATTATTTTAATAAAAAAAGCCACCCAAAATGGATGGCTTTTACTATAAAAAGGTGTGTGTAGTGGCACTATATTAATGAGATTCTTCGCCTGGGCGCAGTGGAGTTGTCTGGCTGATGAAATCGCCGCCATTGCCATCGTCCTTATAATCATACGGCCAACGGTAAACTTCTGGAATTTCCCCAGGCCAGTTACCATGTTCCGGAATAATAGGCGTAGTCCATTCAAGAGTTGTTGCACCCCATGGGTTCATTGAAGTAACCTTACGGCCGCGGAACATACTGGCGAAGAAGTTAACAACAAACAATAACTGAGCAAAAAATACAATGACAGAGATAATACTAATGAAAGCGTTGATATCCTGGAAATGCTTGAATGATTCCCACGCTGAAAAGTCGTAATAACGGCGTGGCATACCAGCCATACCTTCGTAGTGCATAGGCCAGAAAATGAGGTAAGCACCTGCAATAGTAATGAAGAAGTGGATATAACCCAGTGTATTATTCATAAAGCGCCCGAACATTTTAGGGAACCAATGATAAATACCTGCGAACATACCAAAGAATGCTGATACACCCATTACAATGTGGAAGTGCGCAACAACGAAGTAAGTATCATGAAGGTGGATATCAATAGCCGAGTTACCCAGAAATAAACCAGTGAGGCCACCAGAAATGAACAAGGATACGAAACCGATAGCGAACAACATAGGAGGGTTGAAACGCAGGTTACCACGCCACATTGTAGTCAACCAGTTGAACACTTTTACAGCTGATGGTACAGCAATTAACAATGTAAGCAATACGAAGATAGAACCAAGGAAGGGGCTCATACCAGTTACGAACATATGGTGTGCCCATACAAGGAACGCAAGCAAAGTAATACCAACTAAAGATATAATCATTGCAAAGTAACCAAAGATAGGCTTGCGGCTGTTGGTAGCAAGAATCTCAGAAGCCATACCCATACCAGGAAGCATGATAATATATACTTCAGGGTGGCCAAGGAACCAGAACAAGTGCTGGTAAAGGATAGCAGAACCACCGATGTGTGGTAAAGCCTTACCGCCTATGAATATTTCAGAAAGGTAGAAGCTGGTACCGAAGTTACGGTCGAATATAAGCAGTACAACACCAGAGAATAATACCGGGAAAGAAAGTACGCCCAAAACAGCGGTAAAGAATAAAGCCCAGATAGTCAATGGCATACGGGTCATAGTCATGCCCTTTGTACGCATGTTCAATATTGTAGCGATGTAGTTAAGGCCACCTAGCAGCGAGGAAACAACGAACAAAGCCATACCCATTAACCAGAGGTCCATACCTAAACCTGAACCGAGTGAAGCTTCTTTAAGTGCGCTCAACGGAGGGTAGGTCGTCCAGCCACCAGATGCAGGGCCAGTTTCTACAAACAATGACACCATCATGATAACACTAGCTGCAAAGAAGAACCAGTATGAAAGCATATTCATGAAAGGCGACGCCATATCACGTGCACCAATCTGGAACGGAATGAGCAGGTTAGCGAATGTACCACTAAGGCCAGCCGTAAGTACAAAGAATACAAGAATAGTACCGTGCATTGTTATTAACGCATAGTAAAACTCAGGGGTTAATTTACCGCCCTTAGCCCACTCACCCAGGAATTTCTCCATAATAGGGAAAGTAGAATCAGGGAAGCCAAGCTGTAAACGGAAGAATACAGACATTAACGCACCTATTATAGCCCAAATGATACCAGTAACTAAAAACTGCTTGGATATCATTTTATGGTCCTGGCTAAAAATATATTTCCAGATAAAATGTTGTTCGTGATGTTCGTGGCCGTGATGCTCATCTGCAACTCCGTGGTGAGCTACGTTATGGCCGTCAATAGTAATTGCTCCTTGATTCATTTTTGCACTTTTTGTGGCTATTGCTTTATAGCCGATTATTTCATCGATACTGCTTTTGAAGAGTCTGCTTTAGTTCCGGCCTTAGGTGCTTCTCCAC
>CANBTK010000248.1 GCA_947372365.1 Flavipsychrobacter stenotrophus
GGGCCAAAAGCGTATATGCCGACTTCAATCCGCTGAAAGCAGAAGATATTGCAGATATAGCATGGTATTGTGCTAGCCTACCACCACATGTTTGTATTAATGACCTTACGGTTACCTGCCTTACACAGGCTACCAGCGTGTATTCGATAAAGGAAGCGGACAGGATTAAGGGCAAATTATAAACTGTAAGTTATAAATTATAAATGGCGCCCTCATTGATAAATGTGCTACCTCTACAAACTATTACTTAACTATAAATTGGCTGAACCAATTTATAATTTACCATTTATAATTTATAATTAAAATAAATGTTCACATCAACTACACAAATACGGGTACGGTACGGCGAAACAGACCAGATGGGCTACCTGTATTATGGCAACTATGCGCTGTTTTATGAAGTAGGCAGGGCTGAAGCCATACGCGAGCTGGGGTTTACCTACCGTGAACTGGAAGAAATGGGCATCATGATGCCAGTAGTTGATTTGCACGTACAGTATTACAGGCCAGCGCTTTACGACAACCTGATAACTGTTAAGACCATACTGAAAGAATTACCCGAAGCTTCAAAAATCCAGTTCCACTCTGAGTTATATAATGAAGAAGGCGTGTTCCTTAACAAGGGGGTTACAACACTTGTTTTTTATGACCCCAAAGAAAAGAAAAAGGTGGATATGCCAGAAGAGCTGAGAAGCAGGCTGGCACCGTTTTTTGATAAATAATAGAAAATTACCGTCACCTAATAACCACCAACATGAGCAATATAAAGGCTGTCATCATTACCATAGGCGATGAACTACTTATAGGGCAAACCATAGATACTAATTCCGCCTGGATAGCCCAAAAACTGAATGCGCAGGGCATTGACGTAGTAAGGCGCGTAGCCGTTGGCGATACCCGGGAAGCTATTATTACAGCGCTTGATGAAGAGTGGCTTAAAGCTTCGCTTATTATACTTACCGGCGGCCTGGGGCCAACATCGGATGATATTACCAAGCCTTTGCTTTGCGAATATTTCGGCGGCCAACTAAAAGTTGACGAGGCCGTGCTGGCGCACCTAAAAGAAATCTTTGCACGCCGCAACCGCCCTATGCTGGAACGTAACCTGAAACAGGCTGAAGTACCCGACAACTGCACTGTACTCTTTAATAAAATGGGCACAGCCCCCGGCATGTGGTTCGAAAAAAATGGCAAAATCATTATTTCATTGCCCGGCGTGCCATTTGAGATGAAGCACATCATGGAACAGGAAGCACTACCCCGCTTCAAAACTCGTTTCACAGGCGATGCTATTGTACATAAAACCGTTTTTACCGCCGGAGAGGGGGAAAGTTATATTGCTGAAAAAATTGCACCGATAGAGGCGGCATTGCCAGCCTATATAAAACTTGCCTACCTGCCTGACAGCGGCTTTGTAAGGCTGCGGCTTACTGCCAAGGGCAGCAATGATCAGCAACTGGAACAGGAAACGGCGGCTTTCCAGCAACAGCTTGTAGCCCTGCTGGGCGATATTGTAATAGCAACAGAAGACCTACCGCTGGAGCAGTTGCTGGGCAAGAGCGCCCATAAAGCAGGGCTTACATTTGGCTTTGCAGAAAGCTGCACCGGAGGCTATATTGGCCATTTTGTAACCCAGGTGCCGGGCGCATCGGCCTGGTTTAAAGGCAGCATAGTATCTTATGACAACGAAGTAAAAGAAAACGTGCTGGGAGTGCATAAAAGCACCATAGAAAACTATGGCGCGGTGAGCGAACAAACAATTACAGAAATGGCCAAAGGCGCACTGAAAGCGCTGAATGTAGATTATTCACTTGCCGTTAGTGGCGTGCTGGGCCCCGATGGCGGCACCGAAAGGGTGAAGGTAGGCACGGTATGGATGGCTGTTGCCAATAAAGAAAAGGTGGTAACCAAAATACACACGTTCTTTTACGACCGTGAGCGCAATAAAGAAATGGCTGCCAAAATGGGCATGCTGCTGCTATGGAAATTCATTAACGGTAAATTGTGAGCCTTATCTTCCTGATAGGGATGCCGGGCGTAGGCAAATCGTACTGGAGCAGGCAACTATCCCAGCACTACCATATGCCTGCCACCGACCTTGATAAGTACATTGTACACAAAGAACAATCTGGCATTGCAGAACTTTTCACTAAACACGGCGAAGCCTGGTTCAGGCAACGCGAGCAAGAATACCTGAAAAGCCTGGTGAGCGAAGCGAAGCCGGGGACAGTAATTGCCTGTGGCGGTGGCACCCCCTGCTACATGGGTAATATGCAGCTGATGAATGACGCGGGCGTAACCGTTTACCTGGAAGCCAGCACGGCGCACCTGCTCAAAAACATGCGGTTTACGCTGGAAATGCGCCCCCTGCTGAGGGATAGGGAGGACATTAACGCTTTTTTGGAGAGCCTTCTGGAACAAAGGCTGCCTTTTTACAGGCAGGCCCAGTACATTTTACAAACAGAATACATTTCCCTTGCTAACTTTGACCAAATTATAGCATCATGTACAAACCGGCAATGACCGCTGGCGCAATATTTGCAGCCCTTGCAGTAACACTAGGCGCATTCGCCGCGCACGGGCTCGCCAAAATGCTGCCACCCGAAAAAATAGATGTTTTCCAGAAGGGGGTTACCTACCAGTTTTACCACAGCTTTGCGCTATTGATTGTTGGTATTGCCTATTCAGCCTACCCTTTCAAGTCGCTGGAAAACGCCATGCTGATGTTTATTCTCGGCATCCTATTTTTCAGCGGCTCGTTATACCTATACCCATTGCTTGAGGCTAAAAATGTTGCCATCCCAACCATAGCTCGGCTCATAACCCCACTGGGAGGCCTTTGCTATATTGCAGGCTGGGTAATGTTCCTGATGGGCATACTGAAAGGAAAATAAGAAGTACCACAGTAGGGCAATGTCCTTGACTTAAGGAGATAAAAGTTTCACGCAGAGGCGCAAAGCCGCAATTTACTGGCCGTTCAAGATTTCAAAGGCGCAACTAAAACACAAGAAACGCTAAGTCTGTGACATTGCACTGTACGGGTTACTTACTTCGCCAACAAATAACCACTTACAACTTACGACTAAAGACTTACGACTAAAATATGAAAGTAATAGCACTTATCCCCGCCCGCCTGGGCGCTACCCGCTTCCCCTCAAAACTGCTGGCACCTATTAAGGGTAAAAGCGTGATACGCCGCACTTACGAATCGGCCTTGAATACCGGGCTGTTTGACGAGGTAATTGTAGTGGCGGATAGCGATGAGATCATTGACGAAATTGTAAAGCATGGCGGCAAAGCAGTAAAAAGCAAGGGCGTTTACGAAAGCGGCACTGACCGCATAGCAGAAGTAGCTGAATTTATGGATGCCGATGTATTTGTGAATGTGCAGGGAGATGAGCCCTTTGTACAAAAACAGCCGTTGGAGCAATTGCTTAACTTATTTGCAGGAGCCGATGGTGCACAGGTACAGGCGGGAAGACCAGAAGGCTGATGATATACAGCAGCTCATGCAACTACTGATAGACATCAGGCACTCGTAGCAAAACACCCTTAGCGGGCAATCTCATTGACTACTTAAGGAGATAAAAGTTTCACGCAGAGGCGCAAAGCCGCAATTTACAGGTCATTCAAGATTTCAAAGGCGCAACTAAAACACAAGAAACGCTAAGCCAATGACATTGCCCTAGTGGGTTACCTCCAGTTTTTTACTCACCAAGCCATTAGCACCTTCTATATTAATTAAGTAAGTGCCCTGCGGCAGGTTGTTTACCAATATTTCCTTCGCGTATTGGCTTGTTGCAGGCTTCGCCCACTTGCCCAATATTTTGCCCTGCATATCGCAAAGGCTTATTGTGGAGGGCTGCGGCACCCCGAATTTTACGCCTACAACCACTTTATCGCTCGCCGGGTTGGGTGCAAGCGTAACTTCCGGCTGGGCGGCTATGTGGCTTTCAGCGGCCAATGGTGCCAGCCCATAATAATAGTGGCTCATAATATCGGCAGGCGTGTACTCCCAGTAACCTGCAAGGTTCCAGGTTTTGCTGGTGCGGCTCAGCATTTGCCCATAACTGTTGTAGGTATAGTCAAAATACCTGCTATTGATGTATGCGGCGGTTGCAGGATCCCAATACTGGAAAATTTCGTTCTGTGGCTTGCCGCCTGTAGTAAAGCTGCTGTAGGTATTCAGGGAATAGTTAAAGCCAGGATTCCATTTCTGGCATCTACGGGCAATAACATCGCCCGCGGCATCAAAAGCGTAATTGAAGCGCATGCTATCCACAAATGCAGACGAACCCACTGGCTTCTGGATAAGCTCCACCGAATCGAGCGAAGGCGAGGGGAAAGTAAAGGTATATTGATTGGTGGCATAAAAAGTGCCGGGGAAGTAGTCGCGGTCCACCTGCCTTGCGCTATTATTTGTAAGAGCCGAGTAGGTAAATGGCCGTTGGTAACGGAATATCCCGAAAGCTGTACCATCCCATTCATAGTGCTTGTGCAATACCAGGTTCCCTGAGGCATAAGCATATTCGTCCTTATAATAATTAACCCAGCCGCTGCTTACGGCATACTGGCATACCACATAAGCCACTTGCCCACCACTATAAAAAAGGTGGAAAATAGTATCGCCCCAGGTGCTGGTGGCAGGGTACCAATACCTATCTGTAACCACGCTCGGCAAACCCGGCGAAGTGTAGGTTTTGTAAACGTTTTCTTTATTCCCGTATGCCGATCCCATCCATTGGCGGGTTATCGCTGAGTCAAAAT
>CANBTK010000249.1 GCA_947372365.1 Flavipsychrobacter stenotrophus
TTCTTCAGCACTTCTATCAGCTGGTCTATTTCCTGTTTGTTATTGTATATGTGGGTAGAAATACGGGAGCAGTCCAGGTTGTTTTCAGGCACACTCCGTATCCGTATTTTGTTCTCTGCACACTTACCGAAAAAGTCGTTATAGCTCAGCCCTTTTATCCTGAAACTGTTTACGCCGCAATAGCTTTTTTCTTCGGTAGGCGTTAGCAATTCTACCTTGCCTTCAAACTCCAGCAAGCGGCCTTGTGTGTATTGCCCCAGGCTTTTTATGCGCCTGTTTATATTGGCCATGCCAATAGTCTCTATAAAATCAATTGCCGCACCTACGCCCGCATACAAGCCGTTGGCCTGCGTGCCCCCATAGTAGCGGTGCGCGCTTGGTGCGTAGCCGTTCAGGGTGGCGGGGCTGCTCAGCATATCCCAGCCAGTATCGCCTCCGGCACCTATATTGTAGCTCTGCAAGGTATCCTGAAAATCTTTGCGCACATATAAGAAGCCCGTGCCCTTCGGCCCCAGCATCCACTTATGGCTACAGGTAGCATAAGTATCGCAGCCTATATCATGCAGGTCCAGCATCAGCATCCCCGGGCCATGGGCACCGTCAATAACCGAATACAGGCCTTTTTCTTTGGCTAGCGCGCATATTTCTTTAATTGGCAATACCTGCCCCTGGGTACAAGGGATATGTGGGCAGGCTATAGCCCGTGTTTTTTTTGTTATCAGCGCATTAATGCGCTCCAGCGTTTCGGCGGCCGTAGGAGCCGGGGTAAATTTCTTGATAACTATGCCATGTACCTTTTGCCTGTTAAGCCAGGGTACGGCATTGCCTACATGCTCGTGGGTAGTGAGTATTACTTCGTCGCCCTTTTTAAGTGGCAGCCCCCAGCATGCAATATTTATGCCTTCAGTTACATTATGGGTCAGTGCTATTTCATCATCATTTGCACCAACAAACCTGGCTAGTTTAGGTGGTATTTTATCATACGAGCCGTAGTTGCCCATCTGGTCGGCATCCATCATGGATGCCCTTGTAACATCTATAACGGGGTATGGCGAAGGGCCGAACGTACCGTTATTCAGGTAAATGTGGTCCTTTGTGAGAGGGAATAACTGCCTGACGTTAGCCCAGTAGGCTTCGTCATCTTCGGCAACAGCAGCACCGCTTGTTTTGATTTGGTGCCCAGCGGCAAACAAATCAATCTCTTTCAGTGAAAGAGCTGCCAGTACTGTTGCTGACCGTAAGAAATTCCTTCTGTTAACCTGCATGTGGGTATTTTTATTTCATGAATGCATAAATGTACACATAAAACATTTAACTAAGCTACGATAACCACACATTAACTAATAAGCCCACAGTTAATGTGGGCTTATTTAAATATATCGAACTATTGGAGGTAAATTATACCAGGTTGCTGTGCAATTCTTTCACTGATGCCAGTTCCCTTACTGCGGCAGCAATTGCGGCTGCATCGTATTCACATTCGTGGTGCAGCTCTTCTGGCTTACCATGCTCTACTATACGGTCAGGGATACCCATTATTTTCACTTCAGGCGTATAGCCGTGGGCTGCCATGAATTCCAGCACTGCACTCCCAAAGCCACCTACCACAGTACCATCTTCCACTGTAATTATTTTATGGAAGCGCTGGGCTATTTCGTGCAGCATTCCTTCATCAAGCGGCTTTACAAAACGCATGTCATAAAGCGCTGGGTACAGCTCATCTTTCTCCAGTATTTTGCATGCTGCTACTGCAAAATTGCCCGGGTGGCCTATAGTGAGTATAGCTATTTCCTGGCCGTCGGCTATTTTACGGCCGGTGCCTATTTCTATTTTCTCCATAGGTGTGCGCCATTGCGGCATTACACCCTGCCCACGCGGGTAGCGGATTACGAACGGGCTGTCCATTTCAGGCAGTTGCGCGGTATACATCAGGTTGCGCAATTCAGCTTCATTCATGGGTGCCGATACTACCAGGTTGGGGATGCAGCGCATAAATGCTATATCGTAAGCGCCATGGTGCGTAGGCCCGTCATCGCCCACAAGGCCTGCTCTATCCAGGCAAAATACCACTGGCAATTTCTGTATGGCCACATCATGTATTACCATGTCGTAAGCCCGCTGCATAAAGCTGCTGTATATGTTGCAGAATACCCTCATGCCCTGTGTAGCCATCCCTGCGCTCAGGGTTACAGCATGCTGTTCTGCTATGCCTACATCAATGGCCCTGTCGGGCATGGCATCCATCATAAACTTGAGGGACGAGCCTGAAGGCATTGCCGGGGTAATGCCCATTATTAACGGGTTTTTTTCGGCAAGCTCCACCATTGTATGCCCAAAAACATCCTGGTACTTTGGTGCTTCGGGGGCAGTAGGTATTTTCTTATTTATTTTACCGGTTATTTTATCAAAAGTGCCGGGTGCATGCCAAAGGGTCTGGTCTTTTTCCGCCAGCCCATAGCCCTTGCCCTTTACAGTTTTTATGTGCAGTAGCTTAGGGCCCGGTATGTCTTTCAGGCCTTTCAGGGTTTCAGTCAGTTTCATGATATTGTGGCCATCAACCGGCCCAAAATACCTGAAGCCAAGGGCCTCAAAAAGGTTGCTGCTTTTTGACAAAACGCCCTTTAAGCCAGCTTCTACCTTTGATGCCAGCTTCTGGAAATCCTTGGTTGGCAGCATGCCCAGCATCTTCCACACGTCGTCCCTGAAGCGGTTGTAAGTATGCGAGGTGGTTATATCAGTAAGGTATTCTTTCAGCGCGCCTACGTTAGGGTCAATAGACATATTGTTGTCATTGAGTATCACAAGCAGGTTGGCATTGCTTACGCCTGCATGGTTAAGCGCCTCAAACGGTAGCCCCGCAGTCATGGCTCCATCGCCTATCACTGCTATATGGCGGCGGTAATCTTCCTTCTTGTATTTCGATGCAATGGCCATGCCTAGTGCCGCAGAAATAGATGTAGAGGAGTGCCCCACGCCAAAGGCATCATACTTGCTTTCGCCGCGCTTCGGGAAACCACTCAGGCCGCCGTATTTACGGTTGGTATGGAACACCTTGCGGCGCCCGGTAAGTATTTTATGCCCATAAGCCTGGTGGCCTACGTCCCACACCAACTGGTCGTCGGGGGTATTGAAAATATAATGTAATGCCACGCTAAGCTCCACCACACCCAGGCTGGCGCCGAAGTGCCCTCCATGTACGCTTACACAGTCAATAATAAATTGCCTCAACTCATCACACACCTGCTGCAACTGCATTTTATTCAACTTCCTGAGGTCTTCGGGTGTTTCTATTAAACTCAGAAGTGGGCCTGCTGCTATCTCTTCCATTAACTTTGTTTAAATAATCAACAAAAATACTAAAAACTTACCAAATGTTTAAACCACTGCAACCCGAATAAAAAACTATTGCTATAGCCTAATACTATGGGTTGCAAAGTGAACGGTAGGCAAGCCCTTTATATTTTGTACCTGTTGTGAAAACTGCCTGTTTTTAACCTTAACTAACCTAAATGTTAAACCCTGTTAAGGCATATTGGTTTAGGCGCCATGCGATGAGCCCAGCTCAACTTTGACAAAGCCGTCATTCGTATATCAGAAAGCCTAAATTGTGTCGGCACTGCCGACACAATTTTAACTAATTGATTTTCATTATTTTGTAATTGTGTCACCACTGGTGACACAATTGAACATTTATTTTATGTTTCATAAAACTGCTTCATGCGGTAAAGCCCTCGGCGGGTAAAGCCTTTCAATTCAGGGTGCTGTTTTGCAATGAAATCTGCCAGCTCGTCAATTGTTTTATCTCCCCATGCGGCACCTGCTACCTGGCAGCTGATGTACTCGCCCACCTGCCAGTATAAATTAATCAATTCCGCATTAACAGCCCTTGTAGCTATTAACTGCGACTGCTTGATGAGCAATACGATATCGCCAAATTCCCGTTGTACCATACTAAACACCGAATTTACTGACAAATGCTTTTAATACATAAAATACGCACGAAACACCCATTACCACACCTGCACCTCGCGTTCCAGCAAAATACCAAAACGCTGCAGGACAGAAGTAACTATTTCCGTAGACAACTGCCAGATTTCATCGCCGGTAGAGGTGCCATAGTTAACCAGCACAAGCGCTTGCCGCGCATGCACGCCGCAATCGCCCTTTCGGTAGCCCTTCCAGCCACATTGTTCTATGAGCCATCCGGCAGGCACCTTCACCAGTGTTTCAGATACCGGGTAATGAGGGATATCTGCGTATTCAGCTTTTAAAGATTCATATTGTGCAATAGGGATGGTTGGGTTTTTGAAAAAGCTGCCTGCATTGCCTATTTGCTTAGGGTCAGGCAGCTTGCTGGTACGTATATTAATAACTGCCTGCGCTATTGCCTGCACCGAAAGCTCTGCTACGCCCGTCTTTTTCACCTCTTCTTCTATAGCGCCATAGCTGGTATTAAAAACAGGTTGTTTAGCCAGCCTGAAGACGACGGAGCAGATAAAGGCTTTGCCTTTTAGCTCATGCTTAAAAATACTGTCGCGATAGCCAAACCTGCATTGTTCATTGTTATAGGTGATGAACTTCTTATCCTGCCAGTGCCAGAAAGTTACGCTCTCAATAGTATCCTTTACCTCTGCGCCATATGCCCCTATATTCTGTATAGGCGATGCCCATACCGTACCGGGTATAAGGGCCAGGTTTTCTATACCGCCCAAGCCATTGTTGATAGCCACCATCACAAAATCGTGCCAAACCTCGCC
>CANBTK010000250.1 GCA_947372365.1 Flavipsychrobacter stenotrophus
CAACTGGTGGTGCAGGGCGTTATAGAAAATAACCAGCCGCCTTATGTGCTGCTTACCACCACTATTGGCTTCTTTTCAAATGTGGATTTAAGTACCGTGCAAAACATATTTGTGCACAATGCCGTGGTTAAAGTATCTGATGGCACTAAGACAACCACCCTCAGGGAATACACGGCGGACACAACGAACGGCAATAAATTCTATGTTTATACCATTGATACCGCTAACCTGGGCAATGCACTTATAGGCGAAATAGGCAAGCAATATACCTTAACCATCATCTCAAACGGGATAACCTATACTTCAACCACTGCGATACCCACACCTAAAGGGCTGGATACACTATGGTTTGGAGCACCGATATTCACCCGCAAAAAGACACCCGCAAATGCACTGGAACTATTTGGCAACTATACCGACCCCGATACGATGGGCAACTATGTAAGGTATTACACCCGGCGCAATAGCGAGCCATTCTATGCGGGGGGGCTGTTCAATGACCAATTGGTAAACGGCAAGCATATCAATGATGTAGACCTTTTTGCAGGCTTTGCCAACACTGCCGATGTGAATAGGGATTCAGTCATTTATTTTTACCCGGGCGACTCGGTAACGCTGAAATGGTGCGAAATAGACAAGGGCGTTTATGACTTCTGGAATACCTTCCAGTTTTCGCTGCAGTCGGGAGGCAACCCTTTCTCTTCCCCTATAAACATTAAAAGCAATATAAGCAACGGTGCATTAGGTGTGTGGGCCGGCTATGGCACAATAATTACAAAAATGGTTGCACGTTAGGTGCAGTGCGGGTAACGAAATTTGTACAAAGCTGTGCGAATTTCTTTTTTTTGACTGTTCTATAACAACAAATTTGTTGTACAAGTATTAGCTTTACGGCCGTAACAGCTGTTATATAAAATAATATCTCTAATAAATATGAGCGAAGTAGAAAAAGTACATTGCCTGATAATCGGTTCAGGCCCCGCAGGATATACCGCAGCTATTTATGCCGCCCGTGCCAATATGAACCCGGTACTGTACCAGGGTTTGCAGCCTGGTGGGCAGCTTACCATAACTACCGAAGTTGAAAACTACCCCGGCTACCCTAACGGCATTATGGGCCCACAGATGATGATTGACTTTGAACAGCAGGCACAGCGCATGGGCGCTGATATCAGGTGGGGCCTTGCCACAAAGGTTGATTTTTCTAAAAGGCCATTTAAAGTTGAAATTGACGAAGAAAAATGGATAGAGGCTGATTCTGTTATCATAGCCACAGGCGCGTCAGCCAAGTGGCTTGGGCTGGAATCAGAAAGCCGCTTAAACGGGCACGGCGTATCTGCCTGCGCAGTATGCGACGGCTTTTTCTTTAAAGGGCAGGAAGTGGCAATTGTAGGCGCTGGCGATACCGCTTGCGAAGAAGCGCTTTACCTGTCAAAACTTTGCAGCAATGTACACATGCTGGTTCGCCGAGGCGAAATGAGGGCCAGTAAAGTAATGCAGGACAGGGTATTAAAAACTGCCAACATTAAAGTTTACTGGAATACCGACCCTGTAGAAGTACTAGGCGAGCATAAAGTGGACTCTATGAAAATCAGGAACAATGTAACTAACGAGGAGGCCATTGTACCTATCAAAGCTTTCTTTGTTGCTATAGGCCACCAGCCTAATTCCGGCTTGTTTACCGGCTTACTAGATATGGATGACCAGGGCTACCTGATTACCCAGCCCGGTTCTACAAAAACAAATATTGAAGGCGTTTATGCCTGCGGCGACGTACAGGACAAGATTTACAGGCAAGCAGTTAGCGCTGCTGGTAGCGGCTGTATGGCTGCGCTTGATGCTGAACGCTATCTGGGCACACTAGAGCACTAATTGTTAGCGGTTTGTTGTTTATAAAAAATTATACTAAAAATCCGAACCGCGTTATTTTGTTACATATCTTTAACACTCTTTACCCACTTTGATAAAAGTGGGCGGGCATTATTCGATAACTTAAAATTCGTATCTATATTATGAAACATTCTGAAGGCCATGTAACCCATGAAATAGAACATGGTATTGCAACAATTGAGTTTTTTCATCCATCAAGCAATGCACTGCCATCTGCTATACTAACTGACCTAGCAAAAACGATAAATGATGTAGGTATAGACAACAGGGTAAAGGTTATCGTTTTACGAAGCTCGGGCGACAGGGCGTTTTGCGCAGGTGCATCATTCGATGAACTGATGGCCATAGCCAACGTAGAGCAAGGCACTAAATTTTTCAGTGGCTTCGCGCAAGTTATCAATGCTATGCGCAAGTGCCACAAGCTGATAATAGGCAGGGTGCAAGGCAAAGCTGTAGGCGGCGGCGTAGGCGTTATTGCCGCAACCGACTACGCGATAGCAACCGAAGAATCATCAGTAAAGCTCAGCGAGCTGGCAGTAGGCATTGGCCCATTTGTGGTAGGCCCTGCAGTAGAGCGCAAAATAGGCGTATCAGGCTACTCGCAATTAGCTATTGACGCCACAGAATGGAGGTCGGCAGAATGGGCTAAGCGCCACGGCCTGTACTCTGAAATTTATAAAACCATAAGCGAAGTGGACGACTCAGTAAACAGCCTGGCCGATAAGCTGGCCCACAGTAGCCCTGAAGCCATGGCTCAACTCAAAAAAGTGTTCTGGCAAGGTACTGACCATTGGGATACGTTGTTATCAGACAGGGCAGCAATAAGCGGCCGCCTGGTACTCAGCGACTTTACCCGCAATGCCATCAATGCATTCAAATCAAAGCCTGCAAAACAAGGATAAAATATTTCAAAATTTCATTAGGAAGGATGCCCGCAACGGTATCCTTTTTTTATGGGGTAGAATAACCCAATTGGACGTTAAAAAACGGCATTAGCAGTAGTTTGAACAGAAAAGTAAACGCAGCATAGCTGTTGCCCTAGGAAGGGGGGTGAGGGGATGTTTATATCCGAATTTTATTAGGTAACTGCTATAACCCAAACTGAAGCGAATTCCGCCGCAATAGCCTACCCTAACTGTTAGGTTTGCTCGGGCGGGCGGCAACGTCACTCTAAATCTTTGTCAATCATATAAACCAACGGGTACTTCATTACATTTTCGGGTACGCCGTACTGGCCATGGGCTTTAAACACCGCAAAAGGCACCTTTGCCCGCTCCAGCGAATCAATGGCCGCAGGCGTGAGCATCCACGAATAAATATTCAGCCCGCTATTATAAAACATGGCATCAAGGTCTTCGAAGGAGTTAGTATTAAGGACGAGTTTTACATTGGCTGGCAGCATGCCGTTAAGCTGTTTGTAAATGGCAGTGTTATGCACCCTCGCTGCCCTGCCGGGGATACCGGGGTTGTGCTGCTGTGCAATCCTTAATGGGTTAAACAGCAAGGCGAGGCAACCAAGGGCTATGGCACCCCAAATAAAAGGCATCCCCTCTAGTTTACGCTTAATGCCCTGTACGCCAGCCGCAATAAATATAAACCCGATAGGCACCGCAGGAAAAAGGTAGGGCGGCCATTTAGTTTTCACCACCAGCGAAAAGAAAACAGTAATAAGCCCTGCTATTACAAACAGTGCCACTTTTACCTTCTTATTCGCTGCACCGCTGCGGCCTGCAACACACAGCCTGTAGCAGCCATAAGGTATCAATATCGGGGCCAGCCACCCAAAGTACACCGGCAGCATCCTGCCATAAAAGAATATGCTTCCCTTGTGCCCCTCTATCACCTCCGTAATGTGGCGGGAATTAAACGCAAACTCATATGCAGCCTCTTGAGGGAAGGCATGGAAAATGTAAAACTGCCAGGGCAAGAAGATGGCGCAACTTGTTACCAAAGCAAGCAATAAGTGCAATGCCTCCTTCCTGCCCTCCGAGCCCCTGGCGCCCAAGATAATATTGATGCCCCAGGCGCTATAAACCACCAGCCCTACCAGCCACTTATTCAGCACCGCGCAGCCTGCAAAAATGCCTACCAGCAACACAAAAGAGAGCTTTTTATTGCTGGTGTACCGCAGGTATGCCCAAAGGCTGGCCAATACATAAAAGACGAAAGCGATATTATTGTGGTCAGTACCATTATAGCCCGAAATAAGCTCCAGGTGGTAATTACAAAAGCTCATAAGCACTGCCGCAAAAAAGGCGGCACGCAAGCTACCCAGCGCCATCTTTGCAATGCCATAAACCAGCACCACCATAAATGCCCCCATAACAACGCTTGGCAGCCGTGCCGAAAATTCAGATGCCCCGAACAACTTGATGCTGAGTGCCATTTGCCAAAGGAAGAGGGGCTGTTTATGCAGCCATATATGGTTGCAGCACCAGTCGAATTTATCATACGCAATAATTGGGTTTACCCTGAGCATCGGCTTAAAAGGGGCCGCAACCATATTTTTGGCTACCAGTGCATGAAACCGTTCATCCCAATTATGCAGGAAGGGGTCAAGCAATGCCATAAATGACCCCATAAAAAAAGCCGCCAGCCACAGCAATAACAAAGCCAGGCGCTCCTTAGTGGCACGCAAAAGCATATAACTACCTAGCGCACAACCAATAGCAGCAAGGCACAACCATAAATGAGGCAAATTAAAAAACTGCATAACCTCCGGCATAGCACAAATGTGGCGATTTTAATTTAATTGCAGGCAATTGCAGGTGTGGATGTTGCTGTGTTGGTAACCTAGGCGCGTTGTTTCAATTCCATAAAATTATGTAACCCACCCGTAGGGGCG
>CANBTK010000251.1 GCA_947372365.1 Flavipsychrobacter stenotrophus
CATCCCACTCCGCAACGTAGTATTTTCCCACTGTATTTGGAAAATCCCCTGCGGCATAGACCTTTCCACCGGAACCAGCACATAGCGTAAGTATATAACCATGGGCATCCAGCGAATGTGGGCCACTCCCTAACTGGCTCCAGGTGGAACCATCCCATTTTATTACCGATTTATTGAAGGTGCTTGGGTAACGTATATTGCCCCCTGCATATATATTGTTTGCGGAATCGGCAATAATGGTATAAATATTGTCGCCATACCCAATTGTAACAGCGCCGCTACCACCTAACTTACTCCACGTTGTTCCGTCCCATTTAGCTACATAATTGTTGCCCGATGTCGCATACACATCATCTGTAAACTGTCCCCCCGCATAGATATTACCTGCATTATCAGCGCAAATTGTCCTGATAAAGCTATTGGCATTTAGTGCATTGCTACCGGTGCCTAATTCAGCCCAGGTAGTTCCATCCCACTTGGCTACATAATATTTTCCAGAAGCATTTGTGAATAAGCCCGCCGCATATACATTATGAGCAGCATCAACGCATAATGTGCTTATGCCGCCATTGGCATTTAGCGTACTACCGCCGGTACCTAATTGGCTCCAGGTTGAGCCGTCCCATTTAGCAACATAGAAGTGCCCGCTAGTGTCGGTAAGGCTATCGGTAAAACCACCCGCAGCGTACACAATGCCCCCAGTGTCTGTAGCTATTGCCCATATGCTATTATTCGGGTTAAGTGCATTAATGCCATTGCCCACCTTTGTCCATCCTTGAGCTAAAGCCGGTGTCACAAATAATAAGCTGCACAACAATGATAAGCAATGCGCGATAATTTTATTATCTGCACTGTTGTTAAATAGTTTTAACGGCATAGTATGATATAAAGCCGCAAAACTGATTGTTTATCGTCTTTACTTAATAAAGTTAAAAATAAATTCTAATTGCGGCAAATTTTAATTTAATAATTATTCTTTGGGCGTTTTTCCGTGCTTTAATAGATAGCAATTGCGGCCGTTTGTAAAAGGATTTTATATTTACTTAATCCACATTTTCAGGTCAGGCAGTACCCGCGGCTCGCATTCGTAGCAGGCGGCTTTGATATCGGTAAACTCAACGAAAGTGCCTTCGGCGGCTATGCTGAGGATGTTGGTTATTTCGTTGGTAATCATATTGCCCTTTACGGGTATGGTTATGTCTTTGCCGCCTACGCGGGCTTTAAACGTGAATTGCTTAATGCGGTAAGGGTAGCAGTAGAGGGAATTCCTGAAGCCCGCTTTCAGGGAGCTTTGCGCCAGCATCTGTTTGCGGGTAGGCTGCCCTGATGCCAGGTTACCAAGTATGGCTACCGGTACTGGTGCCTCTTCTGCGCCAAAATTCACGGTTTTAAGTACTTTCTTGCTGTCTTTACTGCTTATAGCCAGCCTCATGCGCTTGCCATACTTGGGGTAGGGCATAGCCATAAACGAAATGGTATCGCCTTTATACTCCGGGTTGGCTATTTTCAGCGCATTATCCAGGCTTTTCACAACCAGGCTACTGGCTTTAATACCTTTGCTATGTACGAGTATTATATTGTTGGCAGTAGGGAAGAGCAGCGGGGTATCGGCATTGGCGCACCACTTGTTCCAAACCCGTATGGTGTCGGTCTGCGCCTGAATAGCAACACTCCCGGTAATCAATAGTATCAATACGAGGAAATATCTCATTTCAAGTAGAAGGTTTGTAGCCAGGTTAAGTTAATTTCCCTCTTGCCTGTCAGGTACGGGCATGGGTAATCTGGCGGCTAAGCTAGCAATTTTATTTATGTGCTGCCAATTTAATAGTGATGTAGGCAACAACAGATAACAATAAAATAACAGCTATGGCTATAAGTATTGTTTGGTCGGGCTTGGCCTGGCGTTTCCTCCGTTTTTTAGTGTGCAATGCCCTGTTAAGGCCTGTATTCAGTTTCTTTATTGATGTTTTAGTGTCGTTTACGGTCAGCGTCTTCAGCCCTTCCACAGCATCGCTTTCCATCCCTTCTTCGCTCAGCCATTTTTCTATTTCATACTGTTCCTCCGGCAATAGCTTCCCATCAAGGTAAGCCATAAGCTTATCCTCGCCGGGCGGAGCCCCCTGCACGCCCAGCGGTACATGGCTTTCCTTCCTGCCATTGCCACCTTGCGGGCTATCCGCTATTTTATCATTATCTTCCATTGGCTGCGCTGCCTAGCTTCTTTAGTAAAATCGTTTTTAAATTCCTTTTGCCGTTTTGTATAAAACTTTTTACCTGCATAAAAGTATAACCTGTTTGGCTTATTATCTGCTCATAGCTCTGTTTTTGCAGATAGAACATTGTTATGGTGGTGCGCTGCTCTATGCTCAGCAGGCCTATGCAGCTTTCCATTTGCTGTAAAGTGTATTCGTGCTGTATCAGTTCCTCGCCTTCGTCAGCGCTTACTGCCAGTTGGCCCAGGGCGCTATCATCTGCACTGCCGGGCTTGTCCCTTAGCTGTTGCAGGCAGTGGTTGCGTACCAGTATATATAGCCAGCCTTTAAAATTGAGTATCTGTTCCTTAGGCAAGTGGGTGAGTGCTTTCAGGAAAACCTGCTGCACCGCATCTTCCGCCAGCTCCCTGTCTTTAAGGTATTTGAGCGCGACACCCAGCAGCAAGGCGGTATACCGCTGCAGCAGGTAACCAAGCCATTGGTTATCGTCGCTTTTGCGGTAAGCCAGTAACAGCTCCTCGTCGGTTAGGTTCTCGTGCCGGGTATCTCCTGTCAATTGTGGTGGGTGGTTTGCTGCTATAAAGATGTAGAAATTTTAGTTTTCCATAAGCCTGCTGGTAAATTATTTATTACCGGACTGCAAAAAATGCCCGATTTTCAGCCGTCATGGCATAAGGGCCCGGCCTGGCCGCATAATTTCATTTTTTTATTATTTAAAAGGGGTATTCTTTGAATATTTCCTAGAAAACTCCTATTTTACCTCGCCCTTTAAAAGCACATAATTTTATTATGATAGTAGGAGTATTAAAAGAGCAAGCCCCTGAAACTCGCGTATCGCTTGTGCCGGAAGTCGTTGCCGCCCTTGTGAAAATGAGTGTTGTAGTATGGATAGAGCAAGGTGCAGGTATTACCGCGTTTTTTAGCGACCAGTCATATATTGATGCAGGTGCAGCTATTAAATCTGCGCAGGAAATACGTTCGGGTGCCGATATGGTGCTTACCATACAATCGTCGAATGTTGGCGAGGTAAAGCCGGGTACAGTACTTATGGGTGTTTTCCAGCCATTGTTCAACCCGGGGCTTATAAGCTCGTGGTCGCAGAAAGGCTACAGCATTTTTAGTTTAGATACCATACCCCGTACTACGCGTGCCCAGTCAATGGATGTGCTGAGTTCGCAGGCTAACATAGCTGGTTACAAGGCGGTTTTACTGGCTGCGTACCAGTATAGCAGGTACTTCCCTATGTTCATGACAGCAGCAGGCAGCATACCGCCCGCCAAGGTACTGATACTGGGCGCTGGCGTTGCCGGGCTACAGGCAATTGCAACTTCGCGCAGGCTGGGTGCTGTTGTAGAGGTGTTTGATACACGCCCTGCGGTTAAAGAGGAAGTAATGAGCCTTGGCGCCAAGTTTGTGGAGGTGGAAGGCGCTGCCGATGCATCAAAGGCCGGTGGCTATGCGGTGCAGCAGAGTGCTGAGTTCCAGCAGAATCAAAGGGACAAGATACATGAGCACGCCAAAAAATCAGATATCATTATTACTACTGCCCAGATACCGGGCATGAAGGCGCCTATATTGATTACCAAAGCCATGATTGAGGATATGAGGGATGGCTCTGTAATCATTGACCTCGCTTCGGTTACCGGTGGCAATACCGACCTTACGGAGAACGATAAAACTATTATGCACAAGGGCGTAACCATCATTGGCAATTCGGCCCTGGCGGCTACGGCATCCAGCGATGCCAGCAAACTCTACAGCAAAAACGTGCTCAACTTTGCCAAGCTCATCATTAACAAGGAAGGTGGCCTAAACCTGAATTTTGAAGATGATATTGTAAAGGGCACATGTATTGCTTTCGATGGCAAAATAGTTAATGAAAGGGTTGCCGCTTTGGTAACCCCGCAGGCAGTTTAAGCTGGCTGCGTACAACTAGGGCAACCATAAAAATCAAATCATCAATCAAATCCTAATTCAGATAGTTATGCATCACCAAATAACAAAAATGCTGTACATGTTTTTAAGTAATTACGATTTGGTTACAGTCGTAATTTTATCAATATTCCTGGGTATAGAGGTTATTTCCCGGGTGCCTTCCGTGTTGCACACGCCACTCATGAGTGGTGCCAATGCTATACACGGTGTGGTAATTATTGGTGCCATTATTGTTATGGGCGAAGCGCCTACCGACGATTACCTGGCACTAACCTTGGGTTTCCTGGCCGTAATACTCGGTACGCTCAATGTGGTTGGGGGCTTCGTAGTAACCGACCGCATGCTGGAAATGTTCAGTAAAAAGAAAAAAAAGTAGGAAATCGAAAATTTTAAATTCCAAGGGGTTTAAAGTGGAGTTTTAAAGCCCAAACACTAGCCTGGTTTTAGTTTAGCAGGAATATTCATTTTTAATATTAAATAAGCATGAGCCATATAATTCTTCTGTTAAGTTACCTATTCGGGTCCATTACCTTTATTATGGGCCTTAAAATGCTTTCGCATCCCGATACTGCC